>NZ_JBRRCR010000048.1:0-30547 GCF_056759115.1 Stenotrophomonas sp. STEN087
GGGCCCCGGGGGGGGGGCGCGGGCCCCGGCCCCCCCCACAACCCACGACGGGGCGGCTCTCCCCCCCAACCCGCGGCGCCGGCGCCCCCGGGCCGCCGCCCCCCTCGGCTCTGGACAGTTCCCGGAGCGCGGCAACAGACAACAAAGCAGCAGCCCAAGCTTTTGATTGTCCCGGCCGCCGGCGCGGGAAACTGTCCAGAGGCGGGGGGAGAGGGGCCGTCGGGACCGATGGCGCCATGGATGGCGCCATCGAGCACCATGGAGGGGATTTTGCGTGTCCTGCCCCGCATGGCCCCTCGCCTCAACGCCATGACACAGAGGCGCCGCACGCGGGAAAAAATGGAACCACGGACCCGCCGGTTACAATGGCGGTTGTTGATTCATTTTGAGGTACTTGCTGATGTCTTCCGCTCCCGCTTGCCCGCAGTGCACCCTGGAAAACACCTATGCCGATGGCGCGCTGTGGATCTGCGCCGACTGCGGTTTCGAGTGGACCGCCGAGGAGGGCACCGGCACCTCCCTCGTCGTGCGTGACAGCAACGGCAACACCCTGCAGGCCGGCGACACGGTCACCGTCATCAAGGACCTGAAGGTCAAGGGCTCGTCCATCCCGCTCAAGCAGGGCACCGTCATCCGCAACATCCGCCTGGTCGAGGACGATGCCGAACACATCGAAGGCAACTCCGACAAGATCAAGGGCCTGGTGCTGAAGACCTGCTTCCTCAAGAAGGCCTGAGCCGCGCTCAGCGTCGCGCCTGCTGCGTGCGCAGGCGCGACAGGCCATCCAGCTTGGCCTGGTAGCGCTGCTGGTTGACGCTGCCACCCAGCGAACGTGCCCGCGTCAGTTCGCGATCGGCACGGGCCAACTGGCCCGAGAGGAAATACGCGCGCGCCAGCCCGAAATGGAACTGGTGCGCGTTGTCGTACAGCTGCACCGCGCGCCGGTAATAGCGGATCGCCGTGGCCAGGTCACCGTTGCGCTCTGCGGCAGCACCGGCCATGTACTGCGCGAACGGATCGTCGCGCTGCACCGCCTTCAAACGCTGCTCCAGCGCCTGCGCCTGCGTCACCAGGCCCAGGCGGCGATAGAGCACGCTGGCATTGATCAGCGCCGAATCCTCGCGGCCATCCAGGCGCAGCGCATTCTCCAGTGCGGCGCGCGCGCCCGCGAGATCACCGTCGCGGCTGTCGAGGACGCCGAGGTTGTTCCAGGTCGGCGCGAAATCCGGTGCACGCGCCAGTGCCGCAGTGAAGAACGCGCGCGCCCCCACCTTGTCGCCCGCGGTCATGCGCTCGGCGCCGCGGTTGTTGTAGAAGTGCGCCAGTGCGCGGTCCAGCGAGATCGGGTGCGGGCCGCGGCGGTCGTAGAGGATGTTGCGGTCGAGGTCGACGGTCCCGCCGCGCCCATCCACCATGATCCCCACGTTGACGTGCCCCACGCTGTAGACCACGCCCTGTTCCTGGTCCTGGTACCAGGACACCACGCGATCCACCTCCTGCACGCGCGCCTGGATGCCGGCTTCGCGCGCCAGCGTGGCGAACAGCAGGGTGAACGCCAGGCAGTTGGCCTGGCGCTTCTGCCAGATTTCCGTGAGCGTGTAGGTCGCCGTCGGGTCGTACTGCAGGTCCAGCGCCTGCGCACCGAAGATCATTTCGGCCAGCGCCTGCAGGCGCTGCTCGCGCGAGCTGTGGCGGGCGATCACACGCGTCTGCAGCATCTGCCGCAGCGGTGCGGGAATGGCCAGCACCTGCTCCGGTGTCGGCACGCTGGCCACCGCAACCGGTGCGGCCGGCGCCACCTGGGGGGCGGGTGGTGGAGGATCCTGGGCCAGGGCGGCTGACGCGCCCACGGCAGCCAGCAAAGGCGCAAGGCAACAAGCGGCAAGACGGCGCATGGCAGTTTCCTGCGGCGGCGGGTAGGCCCGCCTGCCCGCAGTGTAGACCCGCGCGGGTGGGCGGGCATCAACCATTTGTCGGCCGTCCGCGTTCATCCACATGCGGTGTGGACCAGCCCGCGGCAAAGCTGTGGACAACCCCTTGCCAGCCTTGCCAGGCGGGCGATGTGAGCGGTTGGTGAAAAATTGTCCAGCTTGCCCGCGGCGCCTGTGGGCGGGATGATCCCTGTATGGACTTCGCCCCGATCCCGCTTGCACCGGCGCAGTGGCAGACGCTGCAGGATGCCTACGCCACGCCGCCGCGCGCCTACCACCACTTCGGCCACGTGCGCGCGGTGCTGCAGCACTGCCAGGACGTCGCGGCCGGGCCGGGCTGGCAGCAGCCCGCCGAGGTGTATCTGGCGGTGCTGTACCACGACGCCATCTACCAGGCAGGGCGCAAGGACAACGAAGCGCGCTCGGCCGAGCTGGCGCGCAGGGCCATCGCGCATGCGCCGGAGCTGTCGGGCATCGATGCAGCGCGGGTGGAGCAGCTGATCCTGCTGACCGCGCGCCACGGCGAACTGGGACCGGACGACGTCGATCCCGAAGCGGCCCTGTTCCTGGATTGCGACATGGCCATCCTGGCGGCGCCCGAAGCGGTGTTCGCCGCCTACGACCGCGGCGTGGCCGAGGAGTACCAGGGCGTGGTGCCGGGCTTCCTGTATCGTGCCGGCCGCCGTCGCTTCCTGCAGGGCCTGCTGCGCGCGCCACGCATCTTCCTCAGCGACTTCTTCCACCAGCGCCTGGATGCGGCGGCGCGCGCCAACCTGCAGCGGCAGCTGGACGCCTGAGCGGGACCGTTACACTGGGCGCCTGTCTGCAACGCCGTGCTTGCCCGTGACCAACCCCGTGTCTGTGCCTGATCCCGATCCGCGTCCGCTACCGCCGGAAGAGCCCGGCCCCAACGAGTGCTGCGGCAGCGGCTGCCCGCTGTGCGTGCTCGACCTGTATTCCGACGAGCTGCAGCGCTACCGCAAGGCGCTGGCCGAATGGAAGGCGCGGCATCCGCAGGAGGCATCATGACGCGCGCGCGGCCGGCGGCATTGCTGGCCATGGTCGCGTTGCTGCTGTTCATCGCCACGGCGCTGTGGACCCAGTTCGCGCGCACCGACCTGGACTGGGTGCAGACCACCCTGAGCATCTACCTGCACGGCCCCTGGGGGCTGGCCCTGCGCAGTGCCTATTGCCTGCTGGCGCTGGCCATCGCCGTGCTCGGCATCGCGCTGTACCGGCACAGCACGGGGCCGCGCCGCAGTGCCGCCGCACCGCTGCTGTTCACGGTGGCCGCGCTCGGCCTGGCCACCGTGTCCATCGGCGACAGCTGGCTGCCCGAGGCGACGCCACTGCTGGCGCCGCTGGTGCATGGCGTGGCTGCGAACACCGCCTTCCTGTGCGCCAGTGTCGGCATGCTGCTGCAGGCGTGGTACCTGCGCCGCGAGCCGGGCTGGCAGCGCAGTGCGGCCCTGCTGTGGGGCTGGGCGTGGCTGGCCTTCGCATTGTTGTGGCTGCACGTGCTGTGGCGGGCGGGCCCGCCGCGTGGGCTGGGCCAGAAAACGGTGATCGTGGTGATCGTCGGCTGGCTGCTGTGGCTGGCGGTGGCGATGTACCGGCGGGGTAGCCGCAGCGCGTCCCGCTGAGCCGCCAACGGCCTGCACGGGTACGTGCCGTGCACGCGGTGGCGGCGTATCGTGTGCGCATTCCACCGGGGATGCGATATGAAGCGTGCAGGGCTGGGCAGGGCAATGGGTGTGGTGCTGGCGCTGGCCGCGTTGCCGGCCATGGCGGCGGCGAACGTGCAGCAGTTCAGCCACGGGCGCTTCGACCAGATACCGGTGCACATGCCGGCGGGAACCCCGCAGCGGGTGGTGATCTGGTTCCATGAGCCGACCGCCGGTGGCGATACCAGCCGCCTGCCGATCGAGGCCCTGCGTGCCGATGGCGCTCTCGTTGCCGCCGTGGACATCAGCCACCTGCGTGGCGTGCTGAAGCGTGAAGGCAATCCGACCTGTTCGTTCGGTACCGGCGACGTCGAGAATTTCTCGCGCTGGCTGCAGGCCTCGCTGCACCTGCCGGGTTATCACCTGCCACTGGTTGGCGGTGATGGCGAGGGTGCGGAGATGGCCTACACGCTGGCTGCGCAGGCCGATACGCAGGTCTTTGCCGGCCTGCTGACCACCGGCTTCTGCCCTGGCCACAGCCACGAGCGCATGGTCTGCGGCGATGGCGTGAAGCACAACCGGCTGCAGCCGGCCGAACTGAATTTCCCGTGGCTGAGCGCGGCTGGCGGCAACGCCTGCCAGGCCGGCCAGGCCAGCCCGTTCGTGCAGCAGGTGGCAATGGCGCGTGAGTTCAAGCGCACCGCGCGCGGCGATGCCTCGCCCGGCCTGGTGGCTGCGGCACGGGTGGTGGGCGCGCAGGCCGGCGTAAGCCTGGCACCGCCGCCGGATGCGTTGAAGGGATTGCCGGTGGTGGAAGTGCCGGCCACCGGCAACGGTGACACCCTGGCCATCTTCGTGTCGGGCGACGGCGGTTGGGCCGGCCTGGACAAGAACGTTGCCGCCTCGCTGAGCGAGCATGGCGTGGCCGTGGTCGGCATCGATTCACTGCGTTATTTCTGGAGCGAGCGCACGCCCAAGGGCTTTGCCGCCGACCTGCAGAAGATCATCGCCCACTACCGGCAGCAGTGGCACCGCGACAAGGTGATGCTGGTCGGCTTCTCGCAGGGCGCCGACGTGCTGCCGGCCACCATCAACCAGCTTGATGCAGGCACCCGCGAGAGTGTGGAGCGCATCGCCCTGCTGTCGGTGGGGCGCAAGGCCGATTTCGAATTCCACGTCAGCAACTGGCTGGGCGGTGGTGGCGATGGCCTGCCGATCGCACCGGAAGTGGCCCGGCTGCCGGCGGGCAAGACGCTGTGCGTGTACGGCGAAAAGGATGAGGATGCGCTGTGCCCGGATCTGCCCGCCGGCGAGGCGGTGCAGAAGGTGAAGCTGCCGGGCGACCATCACTTCAATGGTGATTACGACCGTCTGGCGGAAGTGATCCTCAAGGGCGGCGCGTAAACCGCACCCACAGGTAGCGCCGGGCTATGCCCGGCGGAAAGCGTGCGAACCAACGGTTCGCACCCACCAGGGGCAGCACCCCGGATCACCCGTGGCGCGGGTCCAGCGAAATCAACCGCGTGGCATCCAGCAGCGCCGCCGGCAGGTGCATGCCGCCGGGTGCGGCGAGGTAGCGCGGGCGCCACTGCGGGGCGAACTTCGACTTGAACCGGCGCAGGCCGCTGAAGCCGTAGAAACGTTCGCCATGCCGCGCCAGCAACCCGGCCAAGCGGTTCCAGCGGCCCGCCAGACGATGCTGGGCCAACCCGGACAGCGGCGCCATGCCCAGCGAGAAACGCGCATACCCCTGCGCGCGGCCCCACAGGAACAGCTCGATGAACAGGAAATCCATCGTGCCCTTCGGTGCCTCGTTGACGTGGCGCATCAGGTCCACCGACAGCTCGGCACCGGCCGGTGCCTGCCAGAGATTGGCGAAGGCCACGATCTCACCCTCGGCCTCGACCAGCGCCACCGGGAAGCGCACCAGGTACTGCGGGTCGAAGCTGCCCAGCGAGAAGCCCTTTTCGTCACCGGCCTTGTCGTCCAGCCAGGCGTTGGAAATGGCGTGCAGGCGCGGCAGCAGCTCGGGAAGTTCTTCCACCGGCGCCACGCGGAACGACAGGCCGCCGCGCTTGCCGCGGTTCCAGGCCTGGCGCAGGTCGGCGCGCTCGCGGCCTTCCAGGCCGAAATCGTGCAGCGGCACGATGGCTTCCTCGCCCAGCTTGACCAGGCCCAGGCCGAGATCCAGATAGGTCTGCCAGTAGGCCTCGCCCACCTGATAGAACACCGGGCGCAGGCCGAGTCGGTCGGCCTCCTCGCGGAAGCGCCAGATCAGCGCACGGGCGACCTCGGGCGGGCCGACCGGATCGCCCATCGCAATCAGCGAGCCGCCATAGCGCTGCATCATCACGAAGCCCTGTTTCGCCTCGTCGCGCAGTACCGCCTTGTCGGCGGTCAGCACCAGGCAGGCCTGGGTATCGGTGGCGTTGGCCAGTACCGGCGCCAGCGCCTGCAGGGTGGCATCGTCGGCGGCCGGCAGCGGCGTGCGCGTGCTGTGCAGCAGGCGCGCCAGGCCGAACATCACCAGCGCGATGGCCACCACCAGCAGCGCGCGCAGCGCACGCGGCGCATTGCCCGACACCGCGAACTGCCACCACAGCTCGTTCTGGTATTCGACATGGCTGTAGGTGAAGAACAGCAGCCAGGTGACCGCGACCAGCACCAGGCCCAGGTTGCGCAGCCACGGCCACGACCAGGCTTCATCCAGCAGCGCACCCTGGCGGTAGAACTCGCGGCGCGCGGCCCACAGCGCCATCGCCACCAGCAGCGCGGACACGGCGATGAGCGGCTGGCCGCCGCGCAGCCACAGCGGCAGCGGCGTGATCACGCACACCGCCATCGCCAGCATCCACGCCGCATGGCTGCGCCGGGCCAGGCCCTGGCCGATCAGCAGCAGCGCGACGCCGCCGAGGCTGCCGATCAGGTGCGAGGTTTCCAGGATCGGCAGCGAGGCGTTGAGCAGATGGCGGCGTGGTGTCGGCAGCGTGCCATCGATGACCAGCGCGGCGCCGATGCTGAAGGCGGCCAGGGCGATGATCTGCGGCAGCCACGGGCGCAGCGCATGCCAGCCGGCACGGGTGGCACCGGCGCTGGCCTGCAGCGGTTGGCGCAGCGCCGGGGCGAGGGCGAGCAGGGTGGCCAGCAGCAGCGGCAGCACGTAGTAGGTGACGCGATAGATGAGAGCGGCCGCCAGCACTGCGGCCGGGGTGACCTGCGGCAGCAGTTTCAGCAGGCTCCACTCGAACACGCCCAGGCCGGCCGGGACCGTGGACACCAGGCCGGCCAGCACAGCCACCAGGTACAGGCCGACGAAGCCGGGCAGGCCGGTGGGCGTCGAGTCGGGCAGCAGCACGTAGAACGCGGCGCTGGCCAGCACCAGCTCGATCACGCT
The DNA here is from genome assembly GCF_056759115.1 of Stenotrophomonas sp. STEN087. Classification (NCBI taxonomy): domain Bacteria; kingdom Pseudomonadati; phylum Pseudomonadota; class Gammaproteobacteria; order Lysobacterales; family Lysobacteraceae; genus Stenotrophomonas; species Stenotrophomonas sp. STEN087. Next base: position 6,990 of record NZ_JBRRCR010000048.1, read on the forward strand.
GAGCACGGTGACGCCGAGCATGGTGCGGCGATCCGGCAGCCACAGGCCATGGCCGAAGATGCGGAACTGGCGCCCGTTGCGGCCGACCAGCAGCACGGTGGTGGCGTAGGCGAGCAGGGCGAGGATGCCGACCACGCGCACTGCGGCCGGGTCCAGCGGCAGGGCCAGCGCGGCGGCGGCCGGTTCCATGCACAGCGCCACACCGATCAGCAGCCAGGCACCGAAGACGAAGCCCAGCGTGCTCATCAGCACCACCTGGCCGATCTGCGCCAGGTCGAGTCCGGCGCTGCGGTAGCCGCGCAGACGCACCGCGCCGCCGGTCAGTGCCGCAAAGCCCACCGTCTGCCCCAGGGTGTGGGCGAGGAAGGCGGTGATGCCCACGCGCGCCGGATGCACGCGGATACCGCTGCGGCGCAGACCGATGGCATCGAAGCCGATCAGGCAGGCGTAGCTGGCCAGGCCCAGCAGCACGGTCAGCGCGATCTGCGTGCCGGTCAGCTGGTGGAAGGCTTCGCGGATGGCACGGTAGCCGTGCTCGTCGAACTCGTTGGCAAGCCCGTGCAGGGCCAGCGACAGGATCAGCAGCGGGACGACGATGGTCAGGACCCGCTTCCATGCCGGGGTGTGCGAAGCGGTGGTGGGGTCGTTGGCTGGGGTCATCGGCGCAAGAATGCGACAGCAGGGGGAAGAGGGGTGTCAACGTGAACGTGGCGCATCGTGCGCCTGTCGGTGGCGTTTGACCAGCACCGGCACTGTGCGGCGATTGGCGGCAATGAATGTGCGTGCGGGAGGCCACATTTCACCGCCCGGCTGGGTGAGAATGGGGTTCAGTCCACCCCGCAGGAGCCACGCCCATGATGGAGCGTTACGACGTCGGACCGCGCATGTCCGAGATGACCGTGCACAACAAGGTCGCCTACCTTTCCGGCCAGATTCCGGAAGACACCAGCCAGGACATCACCGGGCAGACCCGGCAGGTGCTGGCGGAGATCGACAAGCTGCTGGCGCTGGTCGCCAGTGATCGCCAGCACGTGCTGCGCGCGGAAGTGTTCCTGGCCGACATCGCCGATTTCGACGGCATGAACAAGGCGTGGGATGAGTGGGTGGTCGAAGGTGCGACCCCGGCGCGTGCGACGTTCGAAGCGAAGCTGGCGCATGCCGAGTGGAAGGTCGAGATCGTGATCACGGCGGCCGTGCCGTAATCCGGGATTGCGTGAAGCGGGGTCGGATCCCTCTCCGAAGGAGAGGGCTCTGACCCCGTTGTCGTTACTGCAGGCCGATCCTGCTGGTGGCGTGTTCCGACAGCGCGATGCAGGCCTGCATCAGGCCATCCATGACGTGGTCGCCGACGTATTCGGCGGCGTCGTCATGATGCCGGCTGCGTTCGGCGGCCAGCATGATTTCCTGCACCACGCGCAGGCCGACCAGGGTGCGGTCTGCGTCGGTCAGGCCGAGATGGCCGCCGGGCAGCAGGTAGCCTTCCGGCCACGGGAATCCATCGACGGCGGCAGCCGCGCTGATCTTCCGCAGCAGGGCCATCATCCTGTCGGGATGGCGCTCGATCTCGTCCGCTGCATCGGTGATGTCGCAGGTGCAGTCGTCGGTAAGGTCCGAAGGGGTCATGGCACAGCTCCGTTCAGGTCAATCGGTAGCCGCCACGGCACGGTGGCGGGCGGAACGTGGCTTGAAAACCGGCCAGCCGCTTGGGGTGGCCCGTCACAGGACGTTTGCGGAAGTCTGGCATGCGGTTGAAAGAGGCCGCAGTGGGCTGGCGCATGTGCCGCGAGCAGTGGGGCAATCTGCGATGTGCGTCCTGTTCCGTGTGGGCGCGCGGCGTGCAGGACGCGGTGATTGCGACGAATGTCTGGTGAAGTGGGGTCAGAGCCCTTTCCGCTGGAAAGGGATCCGACCCCGCTACAGCTGCACCAGGTCGATGCAGTCCACCGGGCACGGCGGGATGCACAGCTCGCAGCCGGTGCAGAGGTCGGCAATCACCGTGTGCATGTACTTGGCGCCGCCCACGATGGCATCCACCGGGCAGGCCTGGATGCACTTGGTGCAGCCGATGCAGTCGGCTTCGACGATCAGTGCGATCTGCGGCGCCTTGTGCTCGCCGCGCGTGCGGTCGAAGGGCACGGCGGGCACATCCAATACCTGCGCCAGTGCGCGTGCACCGGCATCGCCACCGGGAGGGCAGCGGTCCACACCCGCTTCGCCGCGCGCCATCGCCTGCGCATACGGGCGGCAGCCGTCGTAGCCGCATTGCCCGCATTGGGTCTGCGGCAGCAGGCGGTCGAGGCGTTCGGTCAGGGGCGGAATCAGGCTCATGCGTGGCGAAGGCTGCGCGTTGGAATCACTTCAGGGGTCTGCCGCGGTACCAGCGCTCGTGGGCGAGGGCCAGCATCGGGCGGTCTTCGTAGCTGTCGCCGTAGGCGTGGATGCGCAGGTAGCGCGACAGGTCAAACTGGCGGCGGATGTGCTCGACCTTGCGCGGGCCGCAGTCGCCACCCGCGTAGCGCCCGGTCAGGCGGCCATCCTGGCTTTCCAGCCGGTTGCAGATCAGCTGCAGGCCCTGCTGTTCGCACCACGGCCGCAGGTACAGGTCCAGCGAACCGGACACGATCACCACGGTGTGCTGCTGTTCCTTGTGCCAGCGGATCTGCTCCAGCATCTCCGGGCGTACCACTTCGGGCAGCACCTCGCGGGCAAAACCTGCCGCGAGCGTTGCGATGTCATCGGCGTGGCGTTCGCTGAAGGTGAGGCGGGTGACGCGGGCGCGGATGCGCTCGGCGGAAATGATGCGCAGGCGGTAGGCCAGCAGCCACGGACCGACCTTCCACCACGCGCGCGCCAGTTGTTCCGGCGTGGCCACGCGGCGCAGGAAGCGGCCATAGGTATCGCAGGTGGTGACGGTGTGGTCGAAATCGAACAGCGCCAGTTCCATCCTGCTCACTCCCATGGCGGTGCCTTCCGGGGCGGTCTGCGTGGAGGGCGCGGCGAGAGCCGCGCCCGCAGGGCATCAGCGGACCGGCATGCCCGGCTGCGCGCCGCTGTCGGCATCCAGCAGCGCCAGCGCGCCGCCGTCGAAGCCGGCCGACAGGATCATGCCTTCGCTCAGGCCGAAGCGCATCTTGCGCGGGGCCAGGTTGGCGATGAACACCACGCTGCGGCCGACCAGTGCTTCCGGTTCGCCGTAGCTGCCGCGGATGCCGGAGAAGATCTGGCGCTTGCCCAGCTCGCCGGCGTCCAGTTCGAAGCGCAGCAGCTTGTCCGAACCTTCCACGAACTCGCACACCAGCACCTTGCCGATGCGCAGGTCGAGCTTGGCGAAATCATCGATGCCGATATAGGCCGGTGCGTCGGCGCTCTTCGCTTCGTCCTTGGCCGTGGCAGCCGGCTTCACGGCTTCGGTCTTGGCGGCGGGGGCGGCAGCGACAGCAGCGGCCGGCTGCAGGGTGTCCTTGGATGCGTCGATCATGGCGTCAATCTTCTTCGGGTCGATACGGGTGAACAGCGGGGTGTACTCAGCAATGCGGTGGCCCAGCAGCGGCTGTGCCAGTTCGGTCCAGTCGTTCACCGGCGCGGCCAGGAAGGTCTCGGCCTGCGTAGCGGTGGCCGGCAGCACCGGCTTCAGGGCGGTGACCAGCACGCGGAACAGGTTCAGACCCTGGCTGCACACCGCCTGCAGCTGCGCGTCGGCGCCTTCCTGCTTGGCGATGACCCACGGCTTGACCTCGTCGATGTAACGGTTGGCTTCGTCGGCCAGGGTCATGGTCAGGCGGATGGCGGCAGCCGGGTCGTTGCGCTCGTAGGCTTCACGGATCGGCGCCAGGCCGTCGACGAAGCGCTCGTACTGCGCGGCGTCAGGCAGCTGCGCGGCCAGCAGGCCATCGAAGCGCTTGCTGATGAAGCCGGCGCAGCGGCTGGCCAGGTTGACGAACTTGCCGACCAGATCGGCGTTCACGCGCGCCACGAAGTCGCCCAGATTCAGGTCGAGGTCGTCGACGCCGCCACTGGTCTTGGCCGCGTAGTAGTAACGCAGGGCTTCCGGCTCCAGGCCGGCGTCGAGGAAGGTGCGCGCCATCACGAAGGTGCCGCGCGACTTGCTCATCTTCGCGCCGTCAACCATCAGGTAGCCGTTGACGTGCAGGCGGGTCGGCGCGCGGTGGCCGGTACCGTTCAGCACCGCCGGCCAGAACAGGCCGTGGAAGTTGACGATGTCCTTGCCGATGAAGTGGTGCAGTTCGGTGCTGGTGCCTTCGCGCAGGTGCGATTCGAAGTCTTCGCCGAGCTTGCCGCACAGGGTCTGGAAGCTGGACAGGTAGCCGATCGGCGCGTCCAGCCAGACGTAGAAGTACTTGCCCGGCTGGCCGGGGATCTCGAAACCGAAGTACGGCGCATCGCGCGAGATGTCCCACGCGCGCAGGCCGCCGTCGGCGTCCAGCCATTCCATCAGCTTGGCCTTCACCCCGGGCAGGGCGACGTCGCCGGCCAGCCAGGTGCGCAGGAAGCCTTCGAAACGGCCGACCTCGAAGAAGAAGTGTTCCGAATCGCGGATTTCCGGCGTGGCGCCGGAGATCACCGACTTCGGATCCTTCAGGTCGGTCGGGTTGTAGGTGGCGCCGCAGACTTCGCAGTTGTCGCCGTACTGGTCGGCGCTGCCGCAGTTCGGGCAGATGCCCTTGATGTAGCGGTCGGGCAGGAACATGCCCTTGGCCGGGTCGTAGAACTGCGCCACCGAGCGACGGCTGATGTGGCCGGCCGCTTCCAGCTTCAGGTAGAACTGCTCGGTCAGCGCCTTGTTGGCCGCCGAGTTGGTCGAGTCGTAGTGGTCGAAGGCCACGCCGAAGGCGGCGAAATCGCGCTCATGGCCGGCCTGGATGTTGGCGATGAAGGCTTCCGGGGTGACCCCGGCCTTTTCCGCGGCCAGCATGATCGGCGTGCCGTGGGTGTCGTCGGCGCAGACGAACCAGGCCTTGCCGCCGCTCATTCGCCGCGCGCGCACCCAGATGTCAGCCTGGATGTAGCCGACCAGATGGCCCAGGTGCAGGGGGCCGTTGGCGTAGGGCAGGGCGGTGGTGACGAGCGCGGTACGGGTCATGGTCGCGGGGTGCAGCCGAGGGGAACCGCAGATTATCGCATGCCTGCAACGAGGTGACCCGGCCGGGGCCGGGTCACGGGGGTACGGCGCGGGTCGGGCGTGTTACTCGCGGACCCAGGTCTGGGTGCGGCAGATGAAGGCGATGCAGCCGGACACGTCCAGCTTACCGCCGCCCGGCTGCAGTTCCAGCTTGGACTTGTAGGTCTTGCCGTTGGCCGGGTCGAGGATGGTGCCGCCGGACCACTTGCTGTGGCTGCCCTTGTCCTGCGACAGGTTCCAGAGGATGGTCATGCCCTTCACCGGCTTGTTCTTGTTGGCGCCTTCGCAGCCGTCGCAGACCGGGTTGGGACCCTTGTCCGACTGCAGGATCTCGACCACCTTGCCGGACAACCCGCCGTTGGCGGCCTGGCTGATCTCGACGATCGACTTCACCTTGCCGGTCTTGTCGTCGATGGTCTTCCAGCGGCCGGCGGCGCTGTCGGCGGCCTGGGCCGACAGGGCGGCCAGGCACAGCGGCAGTGCCAGCAACAGGGTCTTGAAGGTCTTGCGCATGGTCCCCTCCCAGGGTTCATTCCGGCACGTTGCCGGTACAGGGCGACTGTATACCCATTCGGCGGGGTATGGGGAAGGGGGGGGCTTTGCAGGGCTTGCAGCCCTGCACCTGCTGGATGCAACGGCAACGGCCAAAGCAACAGCGGCATTCTGTGGGATGGCGGGGCACTGTGGGTGTGCGGGGACGCTGTAAACCCATCCATGGGCGCTTGGTCGCCGCATCCATGCGGCTCACACCCCGCAAACCCACAGTGCCCCGCCTTCGACAGTTTTCTGCGCGCTGTCGGAACGGCACGGGGTCGGATCCCGTTGCTGCGCAACGGGCTCTGACCCCTGGCGGGAAGTCTGGATGGGGTCGGAGCCCTTTCCGTGGGAAAGGGATCCGACCCCTGATCAGACGACTTCGTACAGCTCCAGCGGCAGGTCGTCGGGGTCGGCGAAGAAGGTGAAGCGGGCGCCGGTGTATTCGTCCACGCGGATCGGTTCGCAGGCGACGCCGTGGTCGGCCAGACGCTGGATGACCGGTTCCAGGGCGGCCACCCGGAAGGCCAGGTGGCGCAGGCCCTGGGCCTCGGGGCGGCTCGGGCGCGGCGGTGGGGCGGGGAAGGAGAACAGCTCCAGCTGGCCACCGTCGGGCAGGGCCAGGTCCAGCTTCCACGAATCGCGCGCGGCACGGTGGTTCTCGGCCAGCACGCGCAGGCCAAGGATGCGCACGTAGAAATCCTTCGAACGTGCGTAATCGCTGCAGATCACGGCGGCATGGTGGATGCCCAGCAGGCCGCCGGTCGCTGCGCCGGTCATGGCGTGGCCGGTGCCGCTGCGGCGGGCTGCTCAAGCCAGCGGTCGACCTTGCGCTCCAGCACGTCCAGCGGCATCGAGCCGTCCTTCAGCACTTCGGCATGGAAGCGGCGCAGGTCGAAGGCCGCGCCCTGGCGGGCCTTGGCCTTGTCACGCAGGGCGAGGATGCGGCTCAGGCCCGCCACGTTCGACAGTGCCTGGCCCGGCTGGGCCATGATCCGTTCGACTTCCGCGCTGGCATCGTCTTCGCTCATGTCCACGGTCTTCTCCAGGTAGTTCACCGCCTGCTGCTTGCTCCAGCCCTGCGCATGCACGCCGGTGTCGGCAACGACGCGGGCCGCGCGCAGCAGGCGCGAATACAGATAACCGATGCGGTCGTAGGGATCGCTGTAGACGCCCAGGTCGTCGCCCAGGGTTTCGGTATACAGGCCCCAGCCTTCGACGAAGGCAAGGTCGCCGCCCAGGCGGCGGAAGCGCGGCAGCTTGGCCAGTTCCTGCTGCAGGCCCAGCTGCACGTGGTGGCCGGGGATGGCTTCATGCAGGTACTGCACCGGCACGCTCCAGCGCTTGCGGCTGGGCAGGTCGCGGGTGTTGATGTAGAGCACGCCGGGTTGCCCCGGCTGGCCAGGCTGGTAGGCCGCAGCGGCAGCGGTCATCGCGCGCTCCGGCTCGACCGCACGCACTTCCAGGCGATCCTTCGGCAGGGTGTCCAGGATCTGCGGCAGGCGCGCATCCACCTGCTGCTGCAGCTGGCGGTAGCGGTTGAACAGTGCGTTGGCATCGCCGTACTGGAACTGGCGGTCGCTGCGCATGCTCTTCAGCAGCTTGGCCTGCGAACCGCGCAGCTTGTTGTCCTTCATCACCGTGGCGATCTGCGCGCCCAGTTCCTGCACGCGCTGCTCGCCCAGGGCATGCAGCTGGGCAGCGGTCTGGTCGCTGGCAGTGGTCTGCACGATCAGGTTGGCGTACCAGCCCTGGCCGTCGGGCAGGGCGCCCAGGCCGCTGCTGCTGCGGGTGGCCGGCAGGTATTCGGTGGCGATGAAGCCGCGCAGGGCGCGGTAGGACGGCAGGATGCGCAGCTCGATCATGCGCTTGTACTCGGCGCTGATGCGCGCTTTTTCCTCGGCGGGGATATCGCCCGGCATGGTCCTGATCGGCGACCAGAAGATGCTTTCCTCGGCGGTCGGGGTGATCACCGCGTCCAGCTGCGGCAGCACCTTTTCCATCAGGTCGCGCGGCTGCACCACGCCGGCCTTCATGCCCTGGCGCATGTTGTCGATGGCCTGGTTGAACAGGTCGGGGATGCCCAGCGAGCGGCGCGACCAGGTGTCGTAATCCTTGACCGTGTTGAACGGCTGCGCGCCGGCACCGGCGCCAAGGATCGCCATGATGCTGCCGATGTTGTAGTACTGGCTGATTGGCATCATCCAGCTCGGGTAGCGCTCGGCGGCCAGCGAGGCGCGCGCATCGCGCACGAAGATCTCGTAGCTGAGCAGGTCCTGGCCCTGCAGGCCGTCACTGCCGACCTTCTCGACCTTGCCCAGCCATTCGGTGGTGAAATCGTGCGACTGCTGGCGCCATGCGGCAGAGAGGATGTTGGGCAGCTGGTCGTTGTAGCGGGCGTCGCCCTGGAAGGTGGCCTGCAGCGGGTTCAACCGCATCGAGGCTTCCCAGTATTCGTCGTACAGGCGCTCCAGCTGCACCTGCTTGGGCACGGCGCGGGCCGGTGCGACCGGGCGCGCTGCGGCGCGGCGCGTGCTGCTGCCGCGGGCCGGGGTGGCACGTGCGGGCTTGGCCTTCGGCTTGGCGGCCTGCCGGGTCTGCGCGGCGGCGGGGCGGCTGGCCTTCTTCTTCGCTGCCTCTGCCGACGGCACGGCACTGAACAGGAACAACGCGGCGATGGCGGCGGCCAGGGCGCGGGTGGGATACGGCATCAGGAGCTTCCGTGGAACACAGACCGTGGAGCTTGCACGATCCGCGCGCGTACGGCCAGCGTGAAGGCGCAGTCAGCTTGCCGTCGCTGGGGCTTCAGTCAGCCGCGGCGGCGGCGCGCAGCTGCGCGGCGCGTTGTTCGCCCAGATAGCGGGTGATCGCGCGTCGCATCAGGTACAGCAACGGGATCAGGGCGATCGCAAAGCCCATCTTGTAGACGTAGTTGACGCTGCTGACGGCCAGGAACAGCGAGGTCGGCCATTTCTGCGGGCCCAGCACGAAGGCGATCCAGATCACCACGAAGCTGTCCACCAGCTGCGATACGGCGGTCGAGCCGGTGGCGCGCAGCCATACATGGCGCTCGCCGGTGGCCTGGCGGATGCGATGGAACACCGCCACGTCGATCAGCTGGCCGACCAGGAAGGCCACCAGCGAACCGGCGATGGTCCACATGCCCTGGCCGAACACCGCAGCGAACGCCGCCTGGTAATCGGGCACGCCGTGCGCATCCATCGAGGTGACCCACCAGCTGGCCGGGGCCAGCGAGATCGCCGCGAACGCGAACAGGAAGCCGTAGGCGATCAGCACCACCGCCAGCCACGAGATGAAGCGCACGCCGCGCTTGCCGAAGAACTCGTTGATGGTGTCGGTCATGATGAACACCACCGGCCACAGCAGCGTGCCGGCGGTGAAGCTCAGCGAGCCGGTCTGGCCGAACAGGTTCCAGTTCAGCGCATCGATGCCCAGCGTGTCTTCCAGTGCGAAGATCTTGACCCCGATCAGCTCGGCCAGCACTGCGTTGCCGCAGAAGAACGTGGCCAGGATGATGAACAGCAGGACCGTACGGTCCTGCAGGGGGCGCGCGTAGGGCGCGTCGCTGGGCGTGGTGCTCACTCGGGGCGTTCGCCGGCGCGGGTGAACGGCACGCTGGCCGGGGCCACGGCACCGCCGGAAATGATGAAGCTCATCGCCTGGTCCACCGTCCAGTCGGTCGGGGTGAGCAGTTCCACCGGCACGATTTCCAGGTAGCCCGAGGTCGGGTTGGGCGTGGTCGGCACGTACACCGCTGCCAGTTCGCGGTCGGTGCCCTGTTCCTTGATGACCCGGGTGACCAGGCCGACCGACTTCATGTCACGGTGCGGAAAATCGATGAGGACCACGCGCTGGGTGCTGCCCGGTTCGGTCTGCAGCATGTCCAGCAGCTTCTTGGCGCTGTCGTAGATGATGCTGGCCAGCGGGATGCGCTTGATGATCGCGCCGACCCAGCGCAGCAGGCGCTGGCCGACCACGCGACGGCTGGCTACGCCGACCGCCAGGATGACCAGCAGGGTGGCCAGCAGGGCGATGGTGCCCTGGATCCATTCGGCATGGACCCAGCCCAGGTAGTGCGGGAAGCTGGTCGCGATCTGCTCGGACAGCGGCACCACCAACGGGCTGGAAATACCCGACAGCAACACGAAGACAAACTTCACCACGACCCAGGTCAGCCAGATCGGCAGCAGGGTGAGCAGGCCGGTCAGGAACAGGCGTTGCAGGGAAGGACGGGGGACCAGGGCGGGGGCTTCGAGCGACATGTGCGCATTGTAGCGGCCGGCGGCGCTGGATTACGCTGGAACCCAGGGGCGGGAGCCAGACAGGGAAGGGATGCTGTGTTGAGGATTCTGCGCGGAGTGGGCTGGGCCTTGTTGGGGCTGCTGGTGCTGGCGGTGCTGCTGTGGACGATGTCGCGGTTCTGGCCGCTGCCGGCCGCCCAGCGTGAGCAGGTGCGGCTGCTGGAAGACGTCCGGCAGGCGCCGGGCAGGAACGGGTTCGCGCTGCTGTGGACGCTGCCCTTCGAGGGTCTGGACCCGGCCCAGCGCGAGGCTGCGCTGGCCGAGGATGCGCGGCGCTGGCAGGCGCGCTCCACGCCGGACGTCATCGATTCCGCGCTGGCGGCCACGCAACCGGCAGTGAAGGTCGACAACCAGGGCTATTGCAGGTCCAGCGGCGAAAGCTGCCTGGCCCGCGTGCGCGCCGATACCGCGCAGTTCCGTGCCGCCCACGCCGGGCATGAGGGCCTGCATGAACGCCTGGACGCGCTGGCCGATGCAGAGCGCTTCGACAGCCCGTTCCAGGCCGACGGTGCCACTGGACTGGTGCCGATGCCGCGCTACCAGACCCTGATGGATGGCAGCGGCGTACATGCGCTGGCCTTCGTGCAGGGCGACGTTCCTGCGGCGCTGGCCGGCAGCTGTCGTTCGGTGCAGCTTGGGCGGCGCCTGATGCACGGTGGCAATACCCTCATCGACAGCATGATCGGCGCCGCGATGGTGCGCGCCAACGTGCACCTGCTGGCGGAGATGCTGGCGGAACTGCCGCCGGACCAGGTGATGCCGGCGGCCTGCGAGAGCGCGTTGCAGCCGATGGACGCCGCCGAGCAGAGCCTGTGCCGGCCGATGCAGGGCGAGTTCGCGATGAGCCGGGCCGCCATTGATGCATCGCTGCAGCAGACCGGCACCGTGCTGATGCTGGATCGCGAACACACCCTGGGCCGCTTCGCCGCCAACTTCGGCTGGGCCTGTGGTCCGGGCTCGGAGGCGGCGCTGCAGGCCGACCGGCCGGTCGAGGTGGTTGCGGGCCCGGATTGGGATATGCGCTGCCTGGCCAATTTCGTGGGCTGCACGCTGAGTGATATCTCCGGCCCGGCCTACCAGGATTACGCCGCACGCAGCCAGGACGTGGCGGCCCTGCTGCGCCTGCTGGGCGCACAGCGCTGGCTTCGGCAGCAGCCGGAGGGCCCGCAGCAGGCCCTGCAGCGCCTGCCGGCGCAATGGCGCTCATCCACGCGTGTGCCGGTGCTGTCGGCCGATGGCTCGCGCCTGCAGGTGCCGCGTCGCGCGCGTGATGCAGGCGGCAAGGATGATGCGATGCTCTCGGTGCCGTTGTAGGTCAGGGGGACTGGAATGAGCGTTCTTTACCCGGCCATGGTGCCGACGGCGGCGGAAATCCATCTGGATGTGCTCGACTCATCCGGCGGGCCAGTGCGCACCGTGATGCCGAAGATCTGGCGTCCGCTGGCGATATCGCACCTTCAGGACCTTGCGTACGGTTTCGTCATCAATGACAGCACCATCGAATCGATATTGCCCGGTGAAACCGTGACCTGCACGGTGTCGTTCATCAATCACGAAGATGCACAGCACGTATTTCCGCGTGGAGAACCCATCCTGTTTGGTGATGGTGTCGTCACCAGGGGCGTGCTGAAACTGTTGTAGCGCCTGCGCAACGGGATGGGCCTGATCAGCCGGCAGCGCTGCCGCGCGCCTGCGGCTTCAGGCGCACGTAGACCTGCTTGCGCACGCGGGCGACGACTTCGCCGGAGGCATCGACCACGTCATTGCTGAACCAGCGCAGGACCTTTTCGCCGTTGGCGGCCTCGGCGCGCAGCTCATCGAGCAGCGCCTCGTCGATATGGAAGGCGGTGCGCACGGTGCCGCGCCCGGGCTTGAGGAAGTCGATGGCGCCAGCGCGGTCCCACACGTAGTAGTCGCGGCCGAGGGTATGCATCAGGCCGAGCATCCAGAACGGATCGGTCATCGCGAACAGGCTGCCGCCGAAATGGGTGCCGACGTAGTTGCGGTTCCAGGGGCGCATCCGCAGCTCGACCTCGATCTGCCGGTAGTCCGGGGTGATGCGGGTGACATGGATGCCGGTGAACAGGAACGGCGGCCACAGGTTGATACCGAGGCGGAACGTGCTGGCTTTCATGTGCGGACGGGGCGCGGGGGCGAAAACCCGAGTCTAACCATTCGCATGCGTATGTTGAACCCCGGCCCGCGTGCTCTACGGGTCGCCACTCATCGCATAGCCGTCGCGGCCATTGTCCTTGGCGCGGTACAGCGCGGCATCGGCGCCTTCGACAAAATGATGGGGGTGCAGGCTGCCGTCGGGCACGCGTGTGTACACGCCGATAGTGAGGGTGATGCCTGCGCCGCTGCCGTCGCCCGGGGGCGGCAATGCGCGCACGCTGGCGATCAGGTCTTCCACCACCAGGCGCGCGCCGTCGGCCGGCGTGTCCGGCAGCACCAGTGCGAACTCGTCGCCGCCATAGCGCGCGGCCATGTCGCGCGGGCGGCGCGCATGTGCGGCGATCAGCCGGGCTACGTCGCGCAGCACGCCGTCACCCACCTGGTGGCCGTGGCGGTCGTTGTGATGCTTGAAATGGTCCACGTCGATCAGGGCCAGGCTCAGCGGCTTGCCGCTGCGCCGCGCGGCATCGCATTCTTCCTGCAGGGCCTGTTCGAAACGCAGGCGGTTGCCCAGCCCGGTCAGCGCATCGCGGTTGGCCTGGCGGTGCCAGGCCGAGATGCGCCAGATGGCCCACACCAGCAGGATCAGCAGCACGCCGAGCTGGGCGCTGGCCGGTGCCCACCACAGGTTGCCCACGCGCAGCAGCAGCCAGGCCAGCACGGGGGCCAGCGGCAGCGAGCAGAGCGCGGCCAGCCATGGCAGGCGCAGGCCCAGCAGCATCACGCACAGTGCAGCCATCAACCCGGACAGCAGGTCCTGCACGGCGCGTGGCAGCACGTTGATCTGCTTGTCCTGCAGCAGCATCGAGGCGATGTTGGCCTGGTATTCGCTGCCGCTCATCCAGTACTCGCGGGTGGTCGGGGTCAGCAGGCGCGGTGCGATGCCGCTGGCGGTCATGCCGACCACGATGCGCCGGCCGCGCAGCAGCGACGCGTCAACCTGGCCATCGAGCACATCGGCGTAGGAAACCTGCGGCAGGCGCTCGGGTGGGCCGGCATAGCGCACGCGCACATAGTCGTCGCGACGCCACTGATAGGGCGAGTCGAGCCCGGGCTCGGGGTCGGCCAGGCCGTGCACGCGATTGGCCGGAATGCCGGCCAGGGCCATGCCCAGCGACGGCCAGTGCGCCTGGCCGATGCCGGCGCGCAGGTACACGCCGCGCGCCACGCCATCGCCATCGACCTCGACATCGCTGTGGCCGATCGCCGCGGCGCTGGCCGCGATCAACGGGATGGGCAGCAGCTCCTCGGCCAGGCGGTCGCCCGCCGCCGGCGCCGCCAACACGGGCAGTACCACCCGGCCATTGCGGCGGATGGCCGCGGCGAGCGCCGCATCCTGGCGCGCATCGTGCCGGTCCGGCTCGGACAGCATCAGGTCCAGCACCACCCGTTCGGCGCCGGCATCGGTCAGCCGGTCCAGCAGCCGTGCATGCACCGAGCGTGGCCACGGCCACTGGCCGATGCGCTGCAGGCTGTCTTCATCAATGGCGACGATCAGCACGCTGGGGTCGGGCCGGTACTCCCAGTCGCCCACCAGCAGGTCGTACGCCGCTTCATCCTGACGCCACAGGAACTGCCCGTGGCTGACCACGGCCGTGGCGATGCCGGCCAGCAGGGCCAGCAGGATGCGCCGCGACCAGGGCAGCGGCGAGCGCCTCACAGCAACAGCCACAGCAGCAGGGCGCCGCCGCCAGCGCCGTAGCACAGCCGGCACGGCAACGTGACCTGCTGGGCCGGTGAGAACGGGCCGGCGTGGCCGTCGTCGTCGATGTACTGCACGCGCACGTGCAGGGTGCCGCGCAACGGTCGCTTCAAGCTGACCTGCGGCTGCGCCAGCGTTTCATCCACCAGTGGTGCCTTGAAGTCACCGCGGCGGTCGACCTGCACGCGGTAGCGCTGGCCTTCGCTGCCGGCCTGCCAGCGCAGGGTCAGTTCGCCATGCGCAGCTTCGGGCGGCTGCAGGGCCGGGTCGACGGGTTCGTCGGTGAGCTGCAGCGGCAGTGCCTGGCCGAACGGGCCCTGGTGACCCTGACCATCGCGCGAGGCGACGCGCCAGAAGTACTGGCCGGGCGGCAACGGCGTGGCCAGGCGCAGGTCGGTGCCGGCGCTGGCCTGCTGCTGCAGCGGCTGCAGGAAACGAGGCTCGGCGGCGATCTGCAGCACGCTGCTGGCCGCGCCCGGGGCCTGGGTCCAGCGGAAGCGCGGCCGGTCACTGTTGACGGTCTGTCCGTGCAGGGGCGACACGGTCAGCGGCGGTGGCGGCTGGTCGCTGAGCAGGAAATCGGCGCTGGCATCCAGGCCTTCCACGCCCTGCGCATCGACCGCGCGCAGCAGCAGGCGCAGGGCGCCAGGCGGAAGGTCGTCGATGACCAGCGAGGTGTCGTTGGTGGTGGCCGCGAACAGCAGGATCTCCGGCGTGGCAGCCAGCACGACTTCAACGCGGTAGTGGTCGGCAGTGGCCACCGGCTCCCAGGCCAGGCGTGCCGGCAGTGGCGCCAGCGCGGTGGCATCGCTGCGCAGCCGTGGCGCGGGCAGCAGGGCGGAGGCGGCGTCGGGTGCGGTATCGGCGCTGGCGCTGCGGCTGGCCTGGCCTGGGCGTACCAGACGATGGCCATGCGGGTTGCCGACCTGCACGCGGCCTTCCAGCACTTCAGTGGCGCCGACCTGCGTGCCGTCGCCGGCACTGACCCGGAACACGGTGCCGCGCACGCTGCTGGTGGCGGCAGGGACATCGATGATGTAACGCGACGCCGGACCGCGGGCAGGGGTGACGCGGTTGCTGGCCCGGCCCTGTTGCAGGCGCATGCGGGTATCGACCATGCCGGTGCGGCCGTAACGGCTCAGCTGGTCCAGGCGCAGCCGCGAATGCTCGCGCAGCTGCAGGCGCGATGCATCAGCGAATTCGAGGGTGACGCTGGCATCGGCATCGGTCTGCACGGTGTCGCCGATGTGCAGCAGCTCGCCGGCGAGCAGGGCGCGGGTGGCGCTGCCATTGGCGGCCACCAGTTGCACGCCGCCACGCACGGCCAGCACGCGGGCCGGGGCCGGTTCGACCCGCAGCCAGCTGACCGGGAAGCGCAGCAGTCCGCCGGGTGGCAGGCGGTAGGGGTTGTCGATGCGGTTGTGCTGCTGCAGCTGCTGCCACGGCACGTCCGTCTTCAGGTACAGGCCGCCCAGGTCCCAGAGGGTATCGCCGGGGCGGACCCGGTAGTTCCAGTCCTGTGCGGCGGCGAGGCCGGGCAGCAGGAGCAGGGCGCACAGCAGTGCGGCGAAGCGGCGGACGAGGGAAGACGACGAACGGCCAACGGTCACGGAGTGCTGTCCCGGCTGAGCGGGGGCGCAGCTGCAAGACCCCATGGCCCCGACCTCATCCCCCCGAATGGATCGTAGCGGCCAAAAGGACGCTACCGGTCACATTATTGCCCGCGGTCAGTGCAGGATTTCTGAACGGAACGCGTCTTTATTCAGAACAGCAGCGAGGCCATCTTCCGGCGGTAGCGGCCAACCAGGTCCTCGTCGGTGATGACGTTGAAGGCATCGATCAGCACCTTGCGCGGCAGGCCTTCGGCGAAGCTGCGGTCGATCCTCAGCATCTCCAGGAACTGTTCCAGCGCGGTTTCGTCGTCGCCAGCGAGCAGCAGCTGCACGCCACGCAGGTGGCGGGCCTGCAGGTCCTTGCCGTCGGCGGCGATGCGCGCGTCCAGGGCTTCGGCCGAGGGCGCGTCCTTCAGCGCGGTGGCGAAGGCCAGGCGGGCACGGCCGCGCACCGCGCGGTCATCGGTGGCCAGGTTGGCGGGCAGGGCATCGATCAGGGTGCCGGCCTCGTCCACGCCGCCCACCTGCAGCAGGGCCAGGGCGAGGTCCAGCTTCAGTTCGTCCTTGTCCGGCTCGGCGGCGATCTGCGCACGCAGCACGTCCACCTGTGCCTGCGGGTCCAGCGGCGCTTCGTCCTCGCCCACGGTGTCGCCGATGTCGGCCGGCACGATGCCGTGCTGGGCCAGGAACTCACGCAGCTGGCCTTCGGGGATGGCACCGGGGAAGCCGTCGACCAGCTGGCCGCCCTTGACCAGGAACACGGTCGGCACCGAACGGATCTGGAAGGCGGCGGCGATCTGCTGTTCGGCGTCGACATCGACCTTGGCCAGCTCGAACGCGCCGTTGTACTCGGCCGCCAGCTTTTCCAGCATCGGGCCCAGGGTCTTGCACGGGCCGCACCAGGTGGCCCAGAAGTCCACCAGCACCGGCGTCTGCAGGGATTTCTGCAGCACCTCGGCCTCGAAGGTCGCGGTGGTGGCGTCGAATACGTGGGTCGTCGTCTCGGTCATGGGGGAAGTATCGCCTGGCAACTGGAGACCGATTCTATGGTGTCGATCCGTGTCGGTCTCAACCCTGTCCTCACACCGGGCACCGGCAGATACGTCGTGGCTTGGCGGTTGCCGCGCCTGCCGCGACAATGCAGCGGTCTTTCATTACAGGTGGATCCGCGCGATGTCCGTGCTCTGGCTTGATCGTTGGTTGGGGCTGCTGGCCGCCGCGTGCTTCGTGCTGGCGGTCGTCGGTTTCGGCGCGGCGCTGGGCGGCTACTCCCAGGCCGTGCACCCGGTGGCGCTGCTGGGTGCCCACGGCGTGCCGCACGCGCTGGCCTTCAACGTGCTGGGCCTGGTGTTGCCAGGCGCGCTTGCGGTGGTGGTGGCCGAGCGCCTGCGCCGTCAGCTGCCGGTGGGGGCAGGCTGGGCGCCGCGGGTCGGCAGCCAGATGCTGCTGCTGGCGGGCCTGGCCTTCGCCGCGATGGGCCTGCTGCCGCTGGACCCTGAAGACCTGCATGGCGGCGCCAGCCAGCTGCACGCCAGCGCGTGGATGGTCTGGGTGCTGGGATTCGTGGTCGGTGCGCTGATGCTGGGCATCCCGCGCCTGCGCGCCGGGCACGGGCGCGCCATGGCCGGGCTGGCCGTGGCCTGCGGCGCGCTGGCTGGCCTGGCCGCCTTCGCCCTGCAGGGCGTGCTGCCAGCGCCGCTGGCGCAACGGCTGGCCTTCGCCTGCTGGGCGGTCTGGCTGGCACTGGCCCTGCCGTTGTCACGACGGGGCGGATGACGGACAGGCGGCCCGCGGCAGGGGCCGCCTGTCCGGATCGTGCTACTGCGGGCGACAGCTGACCGAGAAGCCGACCGGGCCGAACGTCGCATAGATCCAGGCCATGGCCTGATTGACGGCATCGGTCTGGTCTTCGGCGTCGGGTTCGAAGACGCCGATGGCCCCTTCATTGGGGCCGCTGGTCAGCTGGTAGTCGCACAGGTATGGCGCGGCCTGGGCCGCACTGGTCAGCCCCGCCGACAGGGTGAGCCCGAGCAGGGATGCGTAGAGCTTGTTCATGGTGTTCTCCTCCGTGGCCCCGGGGAAATGGCATTGACCGCCAGCAGCGTGCCGGAGCCGGTGAGCACGCTACGGGCCAACCCTGCTCCCTCTTGATCCCCGGTCGGGTAGGGGAAGTGATTGAATGAGGTAGGTTTTTTCCCGTTGCTGCTGAAGGGAGGACGCCCTCACATCGCATCTGCGGCCAGCGTCACAGTGCTCTGGTCCGGCTCCGGCAGCGTCCTCGCCAGCGCCGTGGCCCTCCACGGCGGTGCAGGTTGAAGACGACAGCGCGCGCGCGCTGGATCGGCCCGGATTGGAGCCATTTGCCGCACTGCGGTACGCTGTACCGCTTTGCCGCCGCAACCGCGTGTTACATGACCAGCGCCGAACCCAACGTTTACGACCCGCAGCAGGTTGAATCCGCCGCCCAGAGCTTCTGGGATGCCACCCGCGCCTTCGAGGTCGACGAGACCTCGGACAAGCCGAAGTACTACTGCCTGTCGATGCTTCCGTACCCGTCCGGCGCGCTGCACATGGGTCATGTGCGCAACTACACGATCGGCGACGTGATCAGCCGCTACAAGCGCATGACCGGCCACAACGTCCTGCAGCCGATGGGCTGGGACGCGTTCGGCCTGCCGGCGGAAAACGCCGCGATCAAGAACAAGACCGCGCCGGCGGCGTGGACCTACAAGAACATCGACCACATGCGCAGCCAGCTGCAGTCGCTGGGCTATGCCATCGACTGGTCGCGCGAGTTCGCCACCTGCCGCCCGGACTATTACGTCCACGAGCAGCGCATGTTCACCCGCCTGATGCGCAAGGGCCTGGCCTACCGCCGCAACGCGGTGGTGAACTGGGACCCGGTCGACCAGACCGTGCTGGCCAACGAGCAGGTCATCGACGGCCGCGGCTGGCGCTCCGGCGCCCTGGTCGAGAAGCGCGAGATCCCGCAGTGGTTCCTGCGCATCACCGATTACGCCCAGGAACTGCTGGACGGCCTGGATGAGCTGGACGGCTGGCCGGAATCGGTCAAGACCATGCAGCGCAACTGGATCGGCCGTTCCGAAGGCCTGGAAATCCAGTTCGACGTGCGCGATGTCGATGGCAGCGCGCTGGACCCGCTGCGCGTGTTCACCACCCGCCCGGACACGGTGATGGGCGTGACCTTCGTGTCGATCGCCGCCGAGCACCCGCTGGCGCTGCACGCCGCGAAGAACAACCCGGAACTGGCCGCGATGCTGGCCGACCTGAAGCAGGGCGGCGTGTCCGAAGCCGAACTGGAAACCCAGGAAAAGCGCGGCATGGATACCGGCCTGCGCGCCGTGCATCCGGTCACCGGCGAGCAGGTGCCGGTGTGGGTCGCCAACTTCGTGCTGATGGGCTACGGCACCGGCGCGGTGATGGCCGTTCCCGGCCACGACCAGCGCGACAACGAGGTGGCCAACAAGTACGGCCTGCCGATCGTGCAGGTCATCGCCCTGAAGGATGCGCGCAACGACGATGAGCGCACCTGGGACGCCACCCGCTGGCAGGACTGGTACAGCGACAAGAGCCGCCAGACCGAACTGGTCAACTCGGCCGAATTCGACGGCCTGGACTTCCAGGGCGCATTCGAAGCGCTGGCCGAACGATTCGAGCGCAAGGCCCAGGGCCAGCGTCGCGTCAACTACCGCCTGCGCGACTGGGGCGTGAGCCGCCAGCGTTACTGGGGCTGCCCGATTCCGGTGATCTACTGCGCCAAGTGCGGTGCGGTGCCGGTGCCGGAAGAACAGCTGCCGGTGGTGCTGCCGGAGGACGTGGCGTTCTCGGGCACCGGTTCGCCGATCAAGACCGACCCGGAATGGCGCAAGACCACCTGCCCGGATTGCGGCGGCGCGGCCGAGCGCGAGACCGACACCTTCGACACCTTCATGGAGTCGAGCTGGTACTACGCCCGTTACACCTCGCCGGGTGCCCGTGATGCCGTCGACAAGCGCGGCAACTACTGGCTGCCGGTGGACCAGTACATCGGTGGCATCGAGCACGCGATCCTGCACCTGATGTATTTCCGCTTCTACCACAAGCTGCTGCGTGACGCGCGGATGGTGGACAGCAACGAACCGGCGCGCAACCTGCTGTGCCAGGGCATGGTGATCGCCGAGACCTACTACCGCCCGAACCCGGACGGCTCGAAGGACTGGATCAACCCGGCCGACGTGGACGTGCAGCGCGACGAGCGCGGCCGCATCACCGGCGCCACCCTGATCGCCGACGGCCAGCCGGTGGTGGTCGGTGGCACCGAGAAGATGTCCAAATCGAAGAACAACGGCGTGGATCCGCAGGCGATGGTCGGCAAGTACGGCGCCGACACCGTGCGCCTGTTCTCGATGTTCGCCGCACCGCCGGAACAGTCGCTGGAGTGGAACGAGGCCGGCGTGGACGGTATGGCCCGCTTCCTGCGCCGCCTGTGGGCCCAGGTGCACAAGCACGCCGCCGACGGTGCCGCCCCGGCGCTGGACGTGGCCGCACTGGATGCCAACCAGAAGGCACTGCGCCGCAAGACCCACGAGACCATCGGCAAGGTCGGCGACGACTACGGCCGCCGCCACAGCTTCAACACCGCCATTGCCGCGGTGATGGAACTGATGAACGCACTGGCCAGGTTCGAGGACGCCAGCGAGCAGGGTCGTGCGGTGCGCCAGGAAGCGCTGCAGGCCGTCGTGCTGCTGCTGAACCCGATCACCCCGCACGCCAGCCACACCCTGTGGCAGGTGCTGGGCCACGGCCAGACGCTGCTGGAAGACCAGCCGTTCCCGCAGGCCGACAGTGCCGCGCTGGTGCGTGATGCGCTGACCCTGGCCGTGCAGGTCAACGGCAAGCTGCGTGGCACGATCGACGTGGCCGCCGATGCCGCACGCGAGCAGGTGGAGGCACTGGCCCTGGCCGAGCCGAACACCGCCAAGTTCATGGAAGGCCTGACGGTGCGCAAGATCATCATCGTCCCCGGCAAGATCGTGAACATCGTCGCTGCCTGATGTACCCGGCACCGGCCGCCGCCCAGGCGGCCGGTGCGTTGTCGCCACGGCCATCGGCCGATGGCCCTGCGTTCACGCGTCGTCGGGCACGCTGTCTGTTGCCGTGATCGCCCGGCTCCTCCAGACTGTTCCCATGACCCGAATTCTGCTTGCCCTCGTCCTTGCCCTCGGCCTTGCCGGCTGTGGCTTCCACCTGCGCAACAAGTTGATGCTGCCGACCGACACCGCGCCGGTGAAGGTGGTGTCCACCGCGCCCTACAGCGAGCTGGTCAAGCTGTTGAACCGCAGCCTGCTGGCATCCGGTGCGAAGCTGGCCGACGAGGACAGCAAGGATCCGGCAGCACAGCTGCAGGTGCTGTCCGAGCGCTGGGGTGACCTGCCCATCGCCATCGATGCACAGGGCCGTGCGCAGGAATACAGCCTGCGCTACGCGGTCATCTTCATCTTCCGCCGCGAGGATGGCAGCGAGCTGGTGCCGCAGCAGGTGATCGAACTGTCGCGCGACTACGTGTCGCCGCCGACCGACGCCACCGGTACCACCACCGAACGCGAGATCCTGGCCGATGAACTGCGCCGGGAAATGTCCGCCTCGATCATCCGCCGCATCGACAGCGTGGTGCGTGCCGAGCTGGAACGCGGTGGCAGCCTGTCCGCGCCGAAGCCGGCCGTGACCACCGATGGCGAACCGGCGACGACGCCGGCGCCGGTCAAGCCCTGAGCTGCCGCCCACGATGGAACTGCGACCGGAGCAGCTGGCCGGCCAGGGCGGTGACACCGCGCTGGCGCCTGTGTACCTGATCGCCGGCCCGGAAACCCTGCGCGTGCTTGAAGCCGCCGATGCGGTGCGCGCACGCGCCCGTGCCAGCGGTGTCGACGAACGCGAGGTGTTCGACGCCGACGGCCGCGACTTCGACTGGAACCAGCTCGACGCCAGCTTCAACGCGCCCAGCCTGTTCAGTGCGCGGCGCCTGGTGGAAGTGCGCCTGCCCAGCGGCAAGCCGGGCAAGGACGGCGCCGAGGTCATCAGCCGGTTCTGCGCCGACCCGGCGCCGGACGTGGTGCTGCTGATCACCGCCAACGAATGGAGCAAGGCCCACCAGGGCAAGTGGGCCGAGGCGGTCAACCGCGTCGGCGTTCTGTCGGTGGCCTGGGCGATCAAGCCGCACGAACTGCCGGACTGGATCGAGCGCCGCCTGCGCAGCAAGGGCCTGCGTGCCGACGGTGCCGCGGTGCAGCGCCTGGCCGAGCGCGTGGAAGGCAACCTGCTGGCCGCCGCGCAGGAAATCGACAAGCTGGCCCTGCTGGCCGATGGCCAGCCGCTGGACGTAGAGCGCATGGAATCGCTGGTGGCCGACGCCGCCCGCTACGACGTGTTCCGTCTGGTCGAAGCGACCTTCTCGGGCCAGCCGCAGGCGGTGCTGCGCATGCTGGCCGGCCTGCGTGGCGAAGGCGAGGCCGTGGCCGCGCTGATGCCGATCGTGATCCGCGAACTGCTGGCCGGTGCCGGCCTGGCGCGGGTGCAGGCCCGTGGCGGCAACCTCGCCGCTGAAATGAAATCGCGCGGCATCTGGGAATCGCGGCAGGCGCCGTACAAGCGCGCGCTGCAGCGGCACCCGGAAGGCAAGCGCTGGGAGCGCTTCGTGGCCGAGGCGGGGCTGGTCGACCGCATCGCCAAGGGGCGGGCCGACGGTGACGCCTGGCTGGCGCTGGAGCGTCTGCTGGTGGCGGTGTCCGAGGCCCGTGCCGTGCGCCTGCTCGCGCGCGCCTGAGTGATGAGCCTGCGGATCTATTACGGGGGCACCTTCGATCCGGTGCACCTGGGCCATCTGGCCATCGCGCGCGCCGCACGCGACGAACTGCAGGTGGCCGTGCGCATGTTGCCGGCCGCCGACCCGCCGCACCGCGCCGCCCCGGGGGCGACCGCCGAACAGCGCTGCCGGATGCTGTCGCTGGCCATCGGCGACGAGCCGGGCCTGCTGCTCGACCGGCGCGAGCTGGACCGGGCGGCGCGCAACCCTGGCCAGCCGTCCTACACCGTCGACACCCTGCGCGAGCTGCGCGCCGAGCTGGGCCCGAGCCGGCCGCTGGCCTGGCTGGTCGGTGCCGACAGCCTGCTGGCCCTGCCGGCCTGGCACGAATGGCAGGCGCTGTTCGGCCTGGCCCACTTCATCGTGGCCGAGCGGCCGGGCAGCCCGTTGCGTGACGCCGTTGCCGGCGAGCTCGGCCAGGCCCTGGAAGGGCGCTGGGCCGACAACGAGCAGTCGCTGTTCGCCAGCCCGGCCGGGCGCGTGCTGCGCCTGCACCAGCCCCTGCGCGGCGAGTCGGCCAGTGCCGTACGCGCCCAGATCGGCGCGGCCGGACCCTGGCGGGCGATGCTGCCGCCGGCGGTGGCCGACTACGTGGCCGGGCAGCGCCTGTACCACCCCGGCACACCCTGAATGCCCGCGTGAATGGCGCAAGCGCGCCATGCCCGTATAATCGCCCCCACGTTTATCGAGTCGATCCACTTTGAGCAACCAGACCCAGCCCCAGACCATCAAGGTCGATCTGCCCAGCCCGCCGCCTTCCGTGCCGCAACTGCTGGCCAGCGTCCGCCAAGCCACCGAAGACCTGAAGGCCAAGGACCTGGTCGAGATCGACGTGCGCGGCCGGTCCAGCGTTGCCGATTACATGATCGTCGTTTCGGGCACCTCGACCCGCCACGTCAAGTCGATCGCCGATGAAGTCGTGCGCTTCGCCAAGAACATCGACGTGATGCCGCTGGGCGTGGAAGGCGAGCGCGAAGCCGAGTGGGTGCTGGTCGACCTGGGCGACATCATCGTCCACGTCATGCTGCCGCGCGTGCGTGAGTTCTACGCCCTCGAGCGCCTGTGGACCGTCGGCGACCAGCCGCCGCCCAGCGACGACGACGAAGTGGCCTGAGCCACGGCGTTGCTGTACCCCTTCGAGGCCCCGGCCGGGAGCGCCAGGCAGGTTTTGTCAGGAGAATATTAAACAACACAGAAAAAAACCCCGACA
>NZ_JBRRCR010000049.1:0-30505 GCF_056759115.1 Stenotrophomonas sp. STEN087
AACTTCACCCCCAAAAGCTGACTGGCCGTGGTTTGGCGGGGCGGGGCCGGTGGCTGGGGACGCCGTAAACCCATCCATGGGGGCTTGGTCGCGGCATCCATGCCGCTCACACCCCTGCCACCGGACCCACCCCGCCTTCGAAAGTTTCCTGCGGCTGTCGGAAATGCTGATGTTGGAACTGCTGATGTTGGTGGGTGCCGACCGTTGGTCGGCACGGGGTCGGATCCCGTGGCTGCGTAACGGGCTCTGACCTTGTTCTGCTCTGGTAGGTGTCGACCTTGGTCGACACGGTAGATCCACGCCATGCGTGGATGCTCTTGTGATCAATCAGGCTTCGCGGCGTGCTCTGCCTGGAGATGCTGCGAGGTCGCATTGGCCTGATCGTAGATTTCAAACAACGCTGTGCGGTTGTGCCATGAGGCAAACAGCACTGTGAGGACAGCTGCGATTGCCAGGGTCGATTTCTTCATCCGAGTCACGTCCTGATTGTGAAACTCCGTCGTATCGGCATTTGGACTGAATGCAGCCTCCGAGTCAATCGGGCGTTTCTGGCTTACCGGGGTCAGAGCCGTTTTCCGTTGGAAAACGGATCCGACCCCTTACCCGGCCGCACAAAAAAATCCCCGGCGGGCCCGCACCCGTCGGGGATTCGTCTTGCTGGGATTGCCAGTTCTGCCACGCCTTGGAGAGGCAGTTCCACCGTAACCCATCCTGCCCTGCGTGGTGATCGCCGCTGGCGATGACGACCAAGCCTGCAGCTATCAGGCCGCCGCCAGCGCCTGCTCCAGGTCGGCGCGCAGGTCGCCGATGTGTTCGATACCGATCGACAGACGCACGGTGTCCTCGCTGACGCCGGCACGGGCCAGTTCGTCGGCATCCAGCTGGCGGTGCGTGGTCGAGGCCGGATGCGTGGCCAGCGATTTCGCGTCGCCCAGGTTCACCAGCCGGGTGAACAGCTTGAGCGCATCCAGGAAGCGTGCGCCTGCGTCGCGGCCACCAGGCAGTCCGAAGGTCAGTACGCCGGAGCCGTGCCCGCCCAGGTAGCGCTGCGCGGCGGCATGTTCGGGGTCGTCGGCCAGGCCGGCATAGCGCACCCACGCCACCTTGTCGTGCGCCTGCAGGTACTGCGCCACCGCCAGCGCATTGGCATTGATCCGCTCCATGCGCAGGGCCAGGGTTTCGATGCCCTGCAGGATCAGGAACGCATTGAACGGTGATAGCGCTGCACCGGTATTGCGCAGCGGCACCACCCGCGCGCGACCGATGTACGCCGCCGGGCCTAGCGCTTCGGTGTAGACCACGCCGTGGTAGCTGGGGTCGGGCTCATTGAGGCGCGCGAAGCGCTTGCGCTGCGCGGCCCAGTCGAAACGGCCCGAGTCGACGATCGCCCCGCCCAGGCTGGTGCCGTGGCCGCCGAGGTACTTGGTCAGCGAATGCACCACGATATCGGCGCCGTGCTCGAACGGGCGCAGCAGGAATGGCGTGGCCACGGTGTTGTCGACGATCAGCGGCACACCGGCGGCATGCGCCACCTCGGCGATCGCAGCGATGTCCGTGACATTCCCGCGCGGGTTGCCGATGGACTCGACGAACACGGCCTTGGTGCGTTCGTCGATGAGCGCGGCGAACGCAGCGGGGTCCGCCGGATCGGCAAAGCGCGCCGTGATGCCGTACTGCGGCAGGGTGTGCGCCAGCAGGTTGAGGCTGCCGCCATACAGGGCGCTGGCCGCCACGATGTTGTCGCCGGCCTCGGCGATGGTCTGGATGGCATAGGTGATGGCCGCCTGCCCCGAGGCCAGCGCCAGTGCACCGATGCCGCCTTCCAGCGCGGCCACGCGCTGTTCCAGCACGTCGGTGGTGGGGTTCATGATGCGGGTGTAGATGTTGCCCGGCACCTTCAGGTCGAACAGGTCCGCGCCGTGCTGGGTGTCATCGAAGGCGTAGGCCACGGTCTGGTAGATCGGCACCGCCACCGCACGCGTGGTCGGGTCGGGACGGTAGCCGCCATGCACGGCCAGAGTTTCCAGTTGCCACTGCGGGTCACTCATCGCACCTGACTCCATCCGGGAAACGGCCACCATAGGGCAGCCGTCGGGCACCTGCTGAGAGCCGCTGGCGATGACGTCCGTACCGGCGGTTATCAGGGCGTTGCCGGCGGGCACCTCAGCATCATCACCGCCGCAGGCGGCCGGTTTCCTTGCCACTGGCCGGGTGACGAAGGCGCACGCTGATCAAGGAAACCTGATCTGCGTCACGCTTTCCCCGCTGTCGCAATCGCATCTTTGACTTCCGGGCTCACGCTCGTATCGTGAAAACATCCAAGGAATCTGGACGGGCGAATGAGGGAACGTGAGGGGATCCGGGACGGCAGGCGTGGCGTCGGTGGCGCGGCGGGACGTCTCGCGCTGGCGGCTCTGCTGCCACTGCTGGGGGCCTGCGGCGACAAGGAGCGTGCTCCGCCTCCATATGAGGCCAATCCTGCGCCGAAGGAAGCGTATGAGGTGGTCGTTACGACGCATGACGCGCCGGAAGATATGTACGCCGCAGGTGCTTGGGTGACCTACAGGATCGCCAACGACTGCCTGCCTCCGATCGACAACTTCGAGGGTGTCCGATATGGGATCGACAAACATACGCTCGATATCACGCTGCAGAGGGTCGATGCGACCACGTTCAAGGGGACATTCTTCCGGGATGGGCTCGCCGAGAAAGATTATTTTGGGCGAGGGCCGTGCAAGTGGGCAGTAGCGTTGGCTGGCGCAAATCTGGAGACCAAGGCAACGAGATCCTTCACGTACTTCAGTATTTCCGCGACAACAGAAGAGGCCAGCGCAACCCGATACTCCAGCAGAACCCTTCGACCGCAGCCAGACGATGGCGAGGTCTATCCTGCAGATGGCATGCCTCCATCAAGATTCATCAAGGACGTGCCAATGGCAGAGCGCGGCAATTACTTCTCGTATGAGATCACTCTGACTCCAAGGAAGGAATGAACATGAGCACGAGAATTCATGCAGACCTGTCAGATGCAGCTTATTCACCGCCGGAGTTCACTCCGGCCGGCGCTCCCAAGGAACTCGAGGCGGGAGGAGAAAAGTTCGTTGCCGTGAGGCACATGGACACGCCCAGCGGCTACCAGGGCACCATCTAAAGGAGCGTCAACACTGGAGCCCTGGTGGTGGCCCACCGCGGCACCGAATTTGACCGGGAGCTGCTCAAGGATGGCGTGGTTGACGTCGGCATGGTGACCGGCAAACTCAACGCCCAGCTGCACGATGCACTGGAACTCACCCGGCTGGCCAAGGAGATGGCGGAGCGGGACCACAAGCCGCTGAGCGTCACCGGCCATTCCCTTGGCGGCGCGTTGGCGCAGATCACCGCCCACCACTACAACCTGCCCGGCGAGGCCTTCAATCCCTACGGCGCTGCCGGTCTGGGCTACCGGATCCAAGAGGGCCAGCCGGCGCACGCCGCACGATTCACCAACCACGTCATGGCCGGCGATTTCGTCAGCGCCGCCAGCGAGCACTACGGCAACGTGCAGATCTATGCCCTGCCCAGTGAACTGAGCCAGCTGCGATCCGCCGACAACATTGCCGCCTTGGGTGGTCCAGCCAAATCCGCGGCACTCTTCGGGCTCACCCCTGTGCTCGCGGTGCAGATGGCCGATTCACAGCGGCTGAAGCACTTCGTGGATGACCCGACCACGGTGCCACCGCGACTGTCGGTGCTTGGACAGGAATCGGCAAGGATCACGCAGCCTGAAGACCAGGCCCGAGTAGATGCTTTCCGCGAGAACATGGCCCTGCAGCGCGATGCCATTACCCGGCTGAGTCGGGGCATCCCGGGCCTTGCCGTGGAGGGCATCGACAAACTGCGTGGCCACGACGAACCAGGCGCCTTTGGCGAGCGACAAGCCCGCGCTGCCGAACTCGCGGCCCACCCTTTCAATCCCGCCGAGCATCGCGAAGCACCCGGCTCAGATGGCGGCCCACGCCGCGATAATCCAGCCTTTCACAGCAGATCTCCGCTGGAAGATCGCTTGAACGAAATGCTCAACGCCGACCCGGACCGCTTCAAGGTGCTCAACCAGCAGATGTCCACGCTCAATGCTGGCCGGGTGCTGGACCAGCAGGCGCAGTCCCAGGTAAATGCCGAGGACCGGGCGCGCGCGCACAGCCAGGAACAGGCCGCCCAGCAGGCCGCACAACAGGAACAGGCAGCCTCGGCCATGCGCCGTTGACCCACCGGAGACCCCCTCATGGATGAACGCGAACTGGAAGATCTGATCAGCAAGACCGCCCTGCTGATGGAACGCTACCAGAGGATCTGCACGGAACTCGGCCAGCAGCAGTCGCAGCTGTCGGCCGCGTTGAACGGGCTTGCACAATCACTGCCCGCGCAGTTCAGAGCCAGCGCCGATGCTGCCGTGGCGGGGCTGAGCCGGGACAGCACAATGGCCGTCAAACAGGCATTGCTTGCGCCGGTAGGTGCGTATGAGCAGCAACTGGCGGCATCGGCCAAGGGTGTAGGCCGCAGCACCGAAGCACTGGCTGCGGAAATCAAGCGCTTGCAGCTCGCGTCGCGCGGCGTCGTCTGGAAGAGCGTGGCCACGGCCGTAACTGCCGTGGCGATCCTGCTCGGGGGTGCCGCGTGGCTGGGCGGTCAATATCGCGCGGAGATCGCGCGCAACCAGGTCGAGGCCGCACTGCTGCGTGCCTACAACCGCGCCGACGTGGTGCTGTGCGGAAAAGAACAACTTTGCGCCAACGTCGACACCCGCAGCAAAGGGATCGGCGAGGACGGGCGCTACCGACAGATTCGTCCCCGCCCGTAGACGGGGACGAACGCAACCGCATCACGCCTTGGCAAACACCAGGTGGCCGCCGTCGTTGCCGACCTCGATGGTATCGCCGTTGACGAAGGCCCCCGAGAGGATCTTCTGCGCCAGCGGGTTTTCCAGCTGTGCCTGGATCGCGCGCTTCAGCGGACGTGCGCCATACACCGGATCGAAACCGACGTTGCCGAGCAGGTCGAACGCTGCATCGGACACCACCAGCTTCAAGCCACGCTCGGCCAGGCGCCGCTCCAGGCCACGCATCTGGATGCGCGCGATCTGCTTGATCTGCTGCTTGTCCAGCGGGTGGAACACCACGATGTCGTCCAGGCGGTTGATGAACTCCGGACGGAAGTGCGCCTGCACCACCCCCATCACCGCGGCCTTCATCTGCGTGTAGGCCTCCGGGCTGTCATCGCTGCCCATGTCCTGGATCTGGTGCGAGCCCAGGTTGGAGGTCATCACGATGACGGTGTTGCGGAAGTCCACGGTGCGTCCCTGGCCATCGGTCAGACGGCCATCGTCCAGCACCTGCAACAGGATGTTGAAGACATCCGGGTGGGCCTTCTCCACCTCGTCCAGCAGGATCAGCGAGTACGGGCGACGGCGCACGGCCTCGGTCAGGTAACCACCTTCTTCGTAGCCCACGTAACCCGGGGGCGCACCGATCAGGCGGGCAACGCTGTGCTTCTCCATGAACTCGCTCATGTCGATGCGGATCATCGCGTCGGCACTGTCGAACAGGAATTCGGCCAGCGACTTGCACAGCTCGGTCTTGCCCACACCGGTCGGGCCGAGGAACAGGAACGAGCCACCCGGGCGATTCGGATCGGACAGGCCGGCGCGCGAACGGCGCACCGCATCGGAGACGACCTTGATCGCCTCTTCCTGGCCGACCACGCGGTTGTGCAGCACGTCTTCCATGCGCAGCAGCTTGTCGCGCTCACCTTCCAGCATCTTGTTGACCGGGATGCCGGTCCAGCGCGAGACGACCTCGGCGATCTCCTCGTCGGTGACCTTGTCCTGCACCAGCTTGAAGTCGTTGGCATCCAGTTCCTGCGCAGCGGCCAGCTGCTTTTCCAGCTGCGGCAGCAGGCCGTACTGGATTTCGCTCATGCGGGCGAAATCCTGGCGGCGCTGCGCGGCTTCCAGATCGAGCTTCGCCTGCTCGACCTGTTCCTTGATCTTGGTCGCGCCCTGCAGCGCAGCCTTCTCCGACTTCCAGATTTCATTGAGGTCGGAGAACTCGCGTTCCAGGCCTTCGATGTCATTTTCCAGGTCAGCCAGGCGCTGCCGCGAGGCATCGTCCTTTTCCTTCTTCAGCATCTCGCGCTGGATCTTCAGCTGGATCACCCGGCGTTCCAGGCGGTCCAGTTCCTCCGGCTTGGAGTCGATTTCCATGCGCAGGCGCGAGGCGGCCTCGTCCATCAGATCGATGGCCTTGTCCGGCAGCTGGCGGTCGGTGATGTAGCGGTTGGACAACGTGGCGGCGGCCACGATGGCCGGATCGGTGATCTCCACGCCGTGGTGCACCGCGTACTTTTCCTTCAGGCCGCGCAGGATCGCGATGGTGTCCTCCACCGACGGCTCACCCACGAGCACCTTCTGGAAGCGTCGCTCCAGCGCAGCATCCTTTTCGATGTACTTGCGGTACTCGTCCAGCGTGGTGGCACCCACGCAGTGCAGCTCGCCACGGGCCAGCGCCGGCTTGAGCATGTTGCCCGCATCCATCGCGCCATCGGCCTTGCCCGCACCGACCATGGTGTGCAGCTCGTCGATGAAAAGGATGATCTGCCCTTCGCTCTTGGCCAGGTCGTTGAGCACGCCCTTCAGGCGTTCCTCGAACTCACCGCGGAACTTGGCGCCGGCGATCAGCGCGCCCATGTCCAGCGACAGCACGCGCTTGCCACGCAGGCCCTCGGGCACTTCGTCGTTGATGATGCGCTGGGCCAGGCCTTCGACGATGGCGGTCTTGCCGACGCCGGGTTCGCCGATCAGTACCGGGTTGTTCTTGGTGCGGCGCTGCAGGACCTGGATGGTGCGACGGATTTCTTCATCGCGACCAATCACCGGGTCGAGCTTGCCGCTCTCGGCGCGCGCGGTCAGGTCGATGGTGTACTTCTCCAGCGCCTGCCGCTGGTCTTCGGCGTTTTCCGACTGCACGTTCTCGCCGCCACGCAGCGTGTCGATGGCGGTCTGCAGGCGCGCCTTGTCGGCGCCGGCGGCGCGCAGCGCCATGCCCAGCGTGCCGCTGTCCTCCAGCGCGGCCAGCACGAACCACTCGCTGGCGATGAAGGCATCGCCATTCTGCTGGGCCAGCTTGTCGGTGTGGTTGAGCAGGCGCCCGAGGTCATTGCCCATCGACACGTTACCGGCCTGGCCGGACACCTTCGGCAGCGCATCCAGCGCCTCGGCCAGGCGCTCGCGCAGCACCGGCACGTTCACGCCGGCCTGGGCCAGCAACGGGCGCGTGCTGCCGCCCTGCTGGTCCAGCAGCGCGCTGAACAGGTGAGCAGGTTCGATGATGCTGTTGTCGCGGCCCACGGCCAGCGACTGCGCGTCGGCCAGCGCCTGCTGGAAACGCGAGGTGAGCTTGTCCATCCGCATTGCGAATCCTCATCGGTCATCAGTGCCGGCCGCGCCGGCGATGCAGGGAAGATGCGGTTGCCCCACCCGGTTTCAAGGGTGGCTGCGACTGGGCATCCGAGCCGTTCAAGCGGCATCCAGCATGACCGACGGGGTGTTGGCGGAGCGTTGATCTGGATCAGACGCCCCGGCGACCCGCCTGCGGCTACCGGGTGATGGCCCTGCGGATAGCGCGCAGCTGCTGCTTGACCAGCTTTTGCTGGTCCGCACTCAGCCGCAGCAGGGCCTTCTGCCCCACCGAGCGCGACTGCAGATCGGGATCGGCGAAGCGATAGCGGCCCCGCTCATCGCGTACCACCGCGATCGGTCGCGCCGGTTCCGGGGTTTCCAGCAGATGATCGATCACCGCCACCAGGCGGTCGTTGAAGTAACCCTGCGGGCGGCCGAGGTCGACGTAGGCCTGCTGGATGAGCGGATAGAAGCGCTTGTACGCCGTGCCCGCGGCAGCGGGGTCAAGCGCGGTGAACGCCTGCACATAGGGCGCATAGCGCGCCGCGTTGCCTGCGGCGATCTGCTCGCCGTTCCCGCCGGCTTCCACCTGCAGGCTGCCGGGCAGCGGCCGCGTTGCCAGGGCCGAGGGTGGCACGCTGGTCTTGTCCAGGTTGTCCACGTGGGTGACCAGGCGTTGGATCAGGTGGTCACGCAGCAGCAGGGCCAGTCCACTTTCGCCATTGAACAGGCCACTCAGCGCGGTCCATGCTGCGGTATCGCTGTCTTCCATCTTCGGCAGCGCGGGGTCGGCTGCAGCGTCGGTGTCCAGCGGATGCTGGATGGCCGGTGTCGACGGCGCGGGTACAGCGGTGGACGCTGCAGGTGGCGCCGCCGTCGAAGGTGCGGCCGCCTGGGTGGGCACCTCCACGCGATCCGCCAGGTCCTGCCACTGATCGCGGAACAACCACGCGCCCGCACCGCCTACCACCACCACGCCCAGTACCCAAGGCCACACTGCCTTTCCACTCTTCTGCATGATGCAGTACCTCGTTTTTCACGTGCACGACCCGAGTATGACCCGCTTCACCGGAGGCGGTTCCCCCGCTGTTTGGCCTGCGTTGTGCTTGGCATGAACGCCATGCTCACGCCTGCTTTGCGTGCGACACGCGAGGCTGCTGACAATTCTTCGCGGAGATCGACATGCACTACGCGCTGTATTACTGGACCGGCATCCAGGGCCGTGGCGAGTTCGTTCGGCTGGCACTGGAAGATGCCGGTGCCGCGTACGAGGACATGGCACGCATCCATGGCGATGCGGTGATGGAACCGTTCCTGCGCGGCCAGGCCGAAGGCGGCCAACCCTTCGCACCACCGTTCCTGAAAGCCGGGCGCCAGGTGATCGCACAGGTTGCAGCCATCCTCGATTTCCTCGGCCCGACGCTGGATCTGGTGCCGCAGGCCGCCTCACGACGGATGCAGGCCCTGCAGCTGCAGCTGACCATCGCCGATCTGGTGGCCGAGGTGCATGACACCCACCATCCCATCGCGGCATCGAAGTACTACGAAGACCAGAAGACAGAGGCCAAGGCGCGCGCGAAGGCGATGCGCGGCGAGCGCCTGCCGAAATTCCTCGGTTACTTCGAACAGGTGATCGAAGCCAATGGTGGCCGCCACCCGCTGCGCGAGCACTCGTATGTGGATCTCTCGCTGTTCCAGCTGCTGAGCGGGCTGGACTACATGTTCCCGAAGCGGATGCAGGCCTTGTCGCCCACCCTGCCCCTGCTGCGGGCGCTGCAGGAGCGGGTGGCGAAACGGCCGAACATCGCCGCGTATCTCGCGTCGGAGCGGCGGCTGGCGTTCAACACCAACGGCATCTTCCGCCATTATCCCGAGCTGGATCGCGAGACCTGACGCCGGGCCATGCCCGGCGTCCCCCGTCAATGTCCGGCGTCAGCCAACGGCTTCACCGGCTGCTTCTGCAGCGACAGCAGCCCCAGCAGCACGGCCAGCGCCACGTAGGCACCCGCAAACTGCCAGCTGATGATGCGCGCCAGGCCCTGCAGGTCCCACGGCAGGTAGATGCCACCGCGCGGGTCGACCGAGTGGATCAGGC
This sequence comes from Stenotrophomonas sp. STEN087, assembly GCF_056759115.1. Classification (NCBI taxonomy): domain Bacteria; kingdom Pseudomonadati; phylum Pseudomonadota; class Gammaproteobacteria; order Lysobacterales; family Lysobacteraceae; genus Stenotrophomonas; species Stenotrophomonas sp. STEN087. The sequence continues at coordinate 9,528 of NZ_JBRRCR010000049.1, forward strand.
CGAACAGGGTCAGCGCCGCCGCCACCAGCAGGAAACCGCAGGCGCGGCGCAGGCGGCCGTCGACCATCGCCGACACCGTGGCGATCCACAGCATCGAGGTGATGATGAAGCCGTTGCCCAGCGCGAAGATCACCGCCAGCTCCGGCAGGCCGTGGCCATCGACGTGGGTCAGCAGCGCGCCCATCTGATCGGCGGGAATCCAGCCCGGCGCCTTGATGGCCAGCAGGTAGGCCGCCGAAGGCAGGAAGCCCAGCACCATCGCGCCGGCATGCTGGCGCGGGGTGGCCTGGAAGGCCTGGGTGGTGATGTCGATGGACACGTAGACGATGATCGGCGCCAGCACCGCCAGCGGCAGCCACTGCACCAGCCCGGAGATGATGCCGAGCATGCCGCCGATGCCGACGAACAGGCCGGTCAGCAGCGTGTAGCCGCTGCGTGCGCCCATGTGCTTGTACGCCGGCTGGCCGATGTACGGCGTGGTCTGGGCGACGCCGCCGCAGACACCGGCCACCAGCGTAGCCACTGCTTCCACCAGCAGGATGTCGCGGGTGCGGTAGTCATCGCCGGCCGCGCGTGCGCTCTCGGACACGTTGATGCCACCGACCACCATCAGCAGGCCGAACGGCAGCAGCAGCGGCAGATAGGTCATCGCCGTCGGCAGGCCGTCGATGAAGCCCAGCGTGGGCAGCGGCAGCACCACCTGCGGCGGCACCCAGGCCGGCACCTGGAAGCCCGGCACGCCGAGCCCGGCCAGGCCGAGGCCGTAGTAGAGGACGGTGCCGAACACGAAGGCCAGCAACACGCCCGGGCCACGAATCGGCAGCTTGCCCTTGGCGATCAGCACGTACAGCAGCAGGCCCAGCGTGGTGAAGCCGACCAGCGGCGAACGCAGGGTTTCCAGCAGCGGCAGCAGGCCCATCAGCACCAGCGCGATGCCGGCGATGGAGCCCAGCAACGCCGCACGCGGCAGCGCGCGGGTTACCGCTTCACCGAAGAAGGACAGGATCAGCTTCAGCACGCCCATGATGACCAGCGCGGCCATGCCCAGCTGCCAGGTGGCGATGGCTGCGGCATGCGGGTCCATGCCCTGCTGCTTGAAGGCGGCGAAAGCCGGGCCGAGCACCAGCAGGGCCATGCCGATGCTGGTCGGCGCGTCCAGGCCCAGCGGCATGGCGGTGACATCATCGCGGCCGGTGCGCGCGGCCAGGCGGCGCGCCATCAGGGTGTAGAGCAGGTTGCCGACCAGCACGCCGAAGGCGGTGCCGGGGAACATGCGGCCAAACACCACGTCGGCGGGGAACTGGAACATGCCGATGAGGGCCATGGCGATGAAGCCAAGGATGGAGAGGTTGTCGACGACCAGGCCGAAGAAGCCATTGAAGTCGCCAGCGACGAACCAGCGGCGTGGTGCGGCGGGAGCGGGAGCGGACATGGAAGGGGCGGTGGGGGTGGGGACCGCCGATGGTAGGCCCAGCTGGGCCCGGGCGCCAATTCCGTCGTGGAATGATGGGCTCCAGCCAACGGCGGGGCCCCTCGTGGCTGGGTTGGTCGCCGGAGCGGGATCCGGGGCTGGGCCGGGCCAGTAGATCCACGCCATGCGTGGATGAAGCATGTCAGACACCGAATGAATCATCCACGCATGGCGTGGCTCTACTGTGCCGACCAACGGTCGGCACCTACCAGAGCAGAACGCTGATCCGACAGGCTGTTGGTAGGTGTCGACCTTGGTCGACACATCTGTCAGATATCGAATTGATTCATCAGTGTCGACCAAGGTCGACACCTACCAGATCCGCCCCCCATGCCGACCAACGGTCGGCACCCACCAACAGCAGCAGCGGGAACCTGTCGAAGGCGGGGTGGGGGGGGGGTTGGGGGGGGGGGCGGCGGGGGGGGCCCCGCCCCCCCGCGGTCACGGCTGGACCACCGTGATCGTGGTCGGGTTGCTGCGGCCCACGCCACGCAGCTGCGGGCGGTACATGTCTTCCACCAGCGGCGGCGGCACCGAGTAGGTGCCCGGGGTCACCGCACGCACCAGGTAGAACACGTTGGCCTTGCCACCACGCGACAGCTTCAGCGCGGCCACGTAGCGGTCGTCGCGGAACTCCTCGTGCTTGGTGTCCGCGGCCGAGCTGCGGTCGCTGATGGTGATGCCATCGACCACCACGTCGGCCCACTGCTTGGCGTCGCCCAGGTTGAAGTTCTCGATCTCCAGGCCGGCCGGCAGCAGGTCGGTCAGCAACGCATCGGGCATCTGCGTATCGGCACTGATGGTGATGCGCACGATCAGCGCTTCGCCTTCCTTCAGCGGCCGCGGCGTCCACGGCTTGCCGTCGGTGCCGAAGTAGGTCCGCTCGACGCCCAGCACGCTGTTGTCCGGCGCAGGCGCACTGCGCGGGATGCCGGCCACGTCGATGCTGGCGAACATCGGCGGCTGGCCCTGCGGGGTGAAGCGCACGCCGCTGGCCAGTTCGCTGCCGGTGAAGTTGCGACCGAACAGCTTGCGCTCGCCGATGGCTTCGCTGTTGCCACCAATCACCAGTTCACCGGCCACCAGTGCCTTCTGGTTGGCGGCCAGTGCCTTGCCGAGGCGGGCGATGGCCACCTGTTCCTGCGTGCTCAGCCACATCCAGCCGGCATTGCGGCGGGCATCAAGGCCACGGCCGAGATCGACCGCGCGTGCATCCCAGGCCGGCTTGGCCAGCTTGTTCTCGTGGGTCAGCGCGATCATCAGCGCGTCATCGCGGATGGCACTGCCGTAATCGCCGAAGTACGACGGACGCTCGCTGCTGGACTTGGCGAAGCCGGCAGCAATCGCCGCCTGGCCACGCTTGGCGTCACCCTGCAGCGACAGCGCCACGCCCAGGTGGACCAGCGACAAACCACCGACAGCCTTGCCGCGCTCGTTGTCGTACAGCGTGCGCAGGGTGCCCAGCGGCGCGCGGTTGACGCGGGCAAGCACGTAGCCGGAATACGCCTGGTTGGCGAACTTCAGCTTCTCGCGGTCATCCTGGCCGTAGAACTGGTTGCCACCGGACAGCAGGTCCTCGCTGAGGCGGTTGAGTGCCTTCTGCAGCACGTTGTCCGGCACGGCGAAGCCACCGTCCTTGGCATCGAGCAGGAACTCGGTGATGTACGGGGTCAGCCACGGGTTCACGTAGCCATCGTCACCCCACATCGAGAAGTTGCCGTTGGCCACCTGCATCGACGCCAGACGACCGAACGCGCCTTCCATGCGCTCGCGGCGGGTCTTGGCATCCAGGCCGTCGGTGCCGAGCATCGAAGACGTCGCCTGGTCCAGGATCAGCGCGGCATAGCCCTTGCTGGTGGTCTGTTCGGCACAGCCGTAGGGGTAGTTCAGCGCACCCTGCAGCGCACTGGCGAACGGGATCGGCGGCAGCGGGCTGACCAGCAGGCGCGCATTGACCGACTCGGCCATCAGGCCATCGGCCAGGCCGCCATCCAGGCTGACCGCGGCCAGCGGATCCAGCGTGCGCACCTGCGAACGGATCACCTGCGGCCACGCCGCACGCACCGGCAGGTCGTAGCGGCGGTCGGCCTTGAAGCCGTTGCCGTCCACGCGCACCCGCACCTTGGCCACGCTGTTGCCCTCGCGCGCCGACAGCGGGAAGCTCAGCGTGGTCTTGGCGTCGACGTTCAGCTGCACGTTGCGGCTGCCCTCGCCCAGGCCCAGCGGGCCTTCGGTGTCCACCTGCACGTTGAACTGGCCGGGCTTGCCGGTGAAGTTCTGCACGTCCAGGGTGACGGTGCTGCGGTCGCCCGGGGCGAGCACGCGCGGCATGCTGGCCTCGGCCAGGATCGGCGCGCGCACGATGGTTTCCACATCACGCTTGCCGTACTGGTCATCGCTGTAGACCAGCGCCGACACGCGCAGGGTGCCGTTGAAGTCCGGCACCTTCAGGCGGATGCGCGCATTGCCCTTGGCATCGAGCTGCACCGGGCCGGAGAACAGGTCCACGGTCTGCACGCGCGCGGTCGGCCGCTTGGCCTGCGGCAGTGCCTGCAGGGCCATGTCGCCGCCGAACTTCAGCTTGCCGTTGCTGCCGTCGAAGCTTTCGATCACACGGCTGTAGATGTCGTAGGCATCAATGCCGAGGCGACGCTGGGCGAAGAAGTGCGCGCCGGCATCGGGCACCGGGAAGCGGGTGATGTTGAGGATGCCCACGTCCACCGCCGAGACGGTGACGTGCGCGGTCTTGCCGGCCAGCTGCGGTGCGCTGATCGTCACCGGCAGGTCCTGCTCCGGGCGCATCTGCTTGGGCGCTACCAGGCCCACGGCCACGGTGCGGCCCTTGCGGTCCATCGGCACGTGCACCACGCCCACGGCGCGGGCCGGGGTGATCTTGCTGGGCGCGCTGCCGCCACGGAACACCAGGGCGGTGATGTAGACGTCGTGGCGCTCCCAGTCGGCGGTGACCGGGATCTTGTAGGTGGCACCCGGCTTGGCGTCGATCTCCTGCACGTAAAGCATGCGGTCGCTCTCGACCATCAGGATGCCCTTGCCGGCGTGCGGCGGGGTCACCGTCACCTGCAGGGTGTCACCGGCCTTGTAGCCGGTCTTGTCCAGGCCCAGCTTGACCTTGTCAGGGCGTGCATCCAGGCCGCGGTTGTCATCGCCCCAGCTCCAGCCGGCGCGGAACGGATAGCGGCTGGTCAGGCCGGTGGACGGATCGAACACGTCCACCCGGTACTCGCCCCACTCCACCGGGAAATCGAAGGCGACCGCGCTGCTGCCGGCATCGACGGTGCGGGTTTCCTTGTTCTCGAAGCGGCGGGTGAAATCGTAGTCCCAGCGGTTGTCGTTGAAGGTCCAGTGGTAGTCGCGCAGCTCGCGCACCAGGGTCACCTTCAGGCCTTTGGCCGGCTGCGGCTTGCCGGCGGCATCGACGCGCATCAGCTCGAAGCGCGCGTTGCCGTTGGAATCGGCACCGTCCTCGGGGTTGAACAGCGGGCGCACGCCGACCAGCGCATTGGCGGGCCACATGACGCGCTTGAGGGTGCGGGTGACCGTGCGGCCACCGGTTTCATACAGACTGCCCGACAGCACCACGGCGATCGGCGCCTTGGCCTTGGCCGCCTCTTCCGGCAGGGCCACGTCTTCGCGCAGCTGGCCATTGGCCGGCAACGTGGTGTCGACCACGTCCTTGGCTTCGCGCGGCAGCTGCAGGGTCGGGTCACCGAAGAAATAACCCGGCAGGCCTTCCACCGGCTGCTGCTCGGCGGCCACGGCCAGGCGCGCGGTGAAGCGGTTGCCGTCGGCCGGCGCGCCATACAGGTACGCACCATTGGCCTGCAGGCGCAGGTCCTCGCCCGGCTTCAGCGTCTTCTGCGCGCTGTCCAGGTCCAGCTTCATGCGTTCCGGCAGGAATTCCTCGATGCGCAGGGTCATGCCCTGGATCGCCTCCTTGCTGGCCGGATCGGTACGGAATTCCACCTGCCAGCGCCCGGTCGGCGCCTCGGCGGGAATGGTCTGCTCGAAATTGATGTAGCCCTGGTCGCCGGGCTGCAGGCGGGTCTCGCGGAAGGTCTTGCCGTCGGGCTGCTTCAGGCGCAGGAACACCGGCTGAGCCTTGACCGGCTTGCCGTCGTTGTCGCGGAGCAGGGCCGACAGGCGCACGGTTTCGCCGGGACGGTACAGGTCGCGACCGGACCAGGCGTAGACGTCGAACCAGGCATTGTCACGACCGGCCACGGCGAATTCGCTCAGGTCCAGCGCCGGCTGGTTGAACGGCAGGAAGCTGGTGTCCTTGCCGCTGCTGGCCACCAGCACGTGGGTCGCGTCCAGGGTGTAGTTCAGCAGCGCATTGCCGTTGCTATCGGTGCTGCCCTTGAGCATCACCTCGCCCTTGGCGTCGAGCACGCGCAGGTCGACGTTCTTCAGCGCCGCACCGTCCTTCAGCGCGGCGGTGTGGACGAACAGCTTGTCCTTGTAGGCACGGGTGTGCAGGCCGATGTCGCTGACCGAGAAGAACGCGGTATCGAACTCGCCTTCGTAGTCACCGGTGCGCTTGAGCAGGGCGAAGTACAGGCCCGGCTCCTGCAGCTCCTTGATGTCCTGGGTCGGCAGGTAGGTCAGCACCCGCTCGTTCTGCTTGCCACCGAGGATGAAGCGGTTGACGTAGACCGGCTCGGCCAGCTGGTTGATCGGGCTGCGCTCGTAGTCGCTGCTCAGTTCCCAGCTGCCACGGCGGCCGCCGCGCTGGTACTGGCTGAAGAAGGTCGGCAGGTCCTTCTCGCGCACGCGCAGGAATTCGACGTCGACCTCGGGCACGTTCACCGACACCACCGGCAGGCCACGGCTGTCCTTGGCCGGCAGCACGCTGCCCTGCGAGGCGAAACCGGCCACCGGCTTCAGCTCACCGCTGAACACCTTCTGCTTCAGTTCCTTGCCCAGGCGGCTGCCGTCGGCGGCCAGCAGGTCTTCGGAGACGACCAGGCTGTATTCCTTGCCGGCTTCGACGAAGGGATAGCGCAGCGTCAGGCCGTCGTCGGACAGGGTCCAGCTGCTGTCGTCGGTGCCGACCTTCTGTTCAAAGCGCACCAGCTTGTCGAAGTCCTGGGTGCCGACCAGCGGGCGCGAGAACTCCAGCGCCAGCGACAGGCCCTCACTCTTCTGGTCCGGGTACGCGCGCAGCAGGGTGAAGTCCTTCACCTGCTCGGCCTTGGTGGCGATGGCTTCGCCGCTGGCCTTGGGCAGCTGCCCGCTGTCATTGCGACAACCGGCCAGGCCCAGCAACAGGCCTCCTGCCAGCACAGCCGCCGCCCAACCCCACCGCTTCCGCCGTGCCGGACCGCTCATGTCGTCACTCCTTGATCGAGGCGGCCATTATAGGCGCGCCGCGTCAAGGTGTTGACGCCCCGGCGGTCGGAAAGCGGAACCAAGGGTAGCGCCGGGCCATGCCCGGCGGGATCGGCGGTCGCCTACCCCGGCAGGTACAAGTCCATGTAATCGGTCACCGGCATCGCGGCCAGCGCCACCGGGTCCAGCGAGGCGGCCAGGATGCGCTGCTGCTGGGCGGTCGGGAACCGGTGGGCCAGGTGCCGGCGGAACTTGTCCATCAGCAGCGGGATGCCCTCCTCCCGGCGCCGCGCATGGCCCAGCGGGTACTCCACCAGCACCTCGGGCAATTCGCTGCCATCGCTGAAGCGCACGCTCAGGCCGTTGGCGATGCTGCGCTTGTCCGGGTCCAGGTAGTCGGCACTCAGCTGCGGATCTTCGTGGCAGGCCATCTTCGCGCGCAGTGCATCGATGCGCGGGTCGGCGGCCATGTCGTCCTCGTAATCCTCGGCGGTCAGCCGCCCGTGCAGCAGGGCGATGGCGACCATGTACTGCACGCAGTGGTCGCGGTCGGCCGGGTTATGCAGCGGCCCCTGCTTGTCGATGATGCGGATGCAGGCTTCCTGGGTACGGATGTCGATGTGCGCGATGTCCTCGACCGTACGCCCCTGCGTCCGCAGCTGCTGGTGCAGGGTGATCGCCGCTTCCACGGCGGTCTGCCCGTGGAACTCGGCCGGGTAGCTGATCTTGAACAGCACGTTCTCCATCACATAGCTGCCCAGCGGGCGGCCCAGGACCAGCGGTTGTCCATGCATGGACACGGCCTCGAATCCCCAGGTCGGTGCGCTGAGCACGCTGGGATAGCCCATCTCGCCACTGGCCGCCATCAGCGCCAGGCGCACGCCGCGGCTGGTGGCATCCCCCGCCGCCCAGCTCTTGCGCGAGCCGGTGTTGGGCGAATGCCGGTAGGTGCGCAGGGCCTGGCCATCAACCCAGGCCAGCGACAGCGCATTGAGCATGCGCTCGCGGTCCAGCCCGAGCAGGTGCGCGACCACCGCCGTGGTGGCGACCTTGACCAGCACCACGTGGTCCAGCCCGACCCGGTTGAAGGAATTCTGCAGGGCGAGCACACCCTGGATCTCGTGCGCCTTGATCATCGCCAGCAGCACATCGTGCAGCGTCGGCGGCGGCCGGCGCAGGGCAGGCGCATTGCGCCCCAGCCAGTCGCAGACAGCGAGGATGCCACCGAGATTGTCCGAAGGATGGCCCCACTCGGCCGCCAGCCAGGTGTCGTTGAAATCGAGCCAGCGCACCATCGCGCCGATGTTGAAGGCGGCCTGCACCGGGTCCAGCACGTAATGCGTGCCGGGCACGCGTGCGCCATTGACCACGTGGATGCCCGGCACCAGTGGCCCCAGCAGCTTGCTGCAGGCCGGGAAGGACAGCGCCTCCAGGCCGCAGCCGAGGGTATCGAGCAGGCAGTGGTGCGCGGTCTGGAACGCGACGGGCGAATCGATGCGGGCATCGCGTACGTAATCGACGATGTCCACCAGCAGCGCATCCCACGCTGCACGCTCGTTGGAGGGGGTGTGGCTGCTGGACATCGTGGGTCTCCTCGCTGGGGTGCACGGTTGCCCGCGCCCCGGTAGTCGCCAACCAAGGTTGGCATCTACCAGAGCAGGAGCAGCCCGGTAGCCGCCAAGCTTGGTTGGCGTTTACCAGAGCATCACTCGACCGGTACGCGCACCTTGCCTTCCATCAGCACACGGGCGCTGCGGCTCATGATGGCCTTGGTCACCGTCCACTGGCCGTCAACGCGCCCGGCCTGCGCACCCACGCGCAGCGTGCCGGACGGATGACCGAAGGTCACCGCCTCGCGTTCACCGCCACCGGCCGCGCGGTTGACCAGGGTGCCCGGAATCGCCGCGGCGGTACCGATGGCGACGGCTGCGGTACCCATCATCGCGTGGTGCAGCTTGCCCATCGACAGCGCGCGCGCGTGCAGGTCGATGGCCGAGGCCGGAATGGCCTTGCCGCTGGACGACACGTAATCCTGCGCCGGCGCAACGAACGCCACCTTCGGCGTGTGCTGGCGGGTGGCGGCATCTTCCAGCTTCGAGATCAGGCCCATGCGCAGCGCGCCGTGGGCGCGGATGGTCTCGAACTTCTGCAGTGCCGCCTTGTCCTCGTTGATGGCCGGCTGCAGCTCGGTGCCGGCGTAGCCCAGGTCGGCAGCGTTGAGGAAGATGGTCGGAATGCCGGCGGTGATCATCGTCACCTCGAAGCTGCCCACGCCCGGCACATCCAGGGTGTCGATCAGGTTGCCGGTGGGGAACATCGCACCGGCATCACCGTCGTCGGACGGATCGATGAATTCCAGCTGGATCTCGGCCGCCGGGAAAGTCACGCCGTCCAGCTCGAAATCACCGGTCTCCTGCACTTCGCCATCGCGCATCGGCACGTGGGCGATGATGGTCTTGCCGATGTTGGCCTGCCAGATGCGCACGGTGCACAGGCCATCGCGCGGCACCCGGGCCGGATCGACCAGGCCGTTGGCAATGGCGAACGGACCGACGGCGGTGCTGAGGTTGCCGCAGTTGCCGCTCCAATCGACGAAGGCGGTGTCGATCGACACCTGGCCGTACAGATAATCCACGTCGTGGTCGGGCACCGAGGCGCTGGAAATGATCACGCACTTGCTGGTGCTGGACGTCGCCCCGCCCATGCCGTCGGTGTGCTTGCCATACGGATCGGGCGAACCGATCACGCGCATCAGCAGCGCATCGCGGGCGGCGCCGGGCACCTGCGCGGCTTCGGGAAGGTCCTGCAGGCGGAAGAACACGCCCTTGCTGGTGCCACCGCGCATGTAGGTGGCGGGAATACGGAGTTGCGGGAGGAAGGTCATGAAATTCTCGATAATGTGAGGAACACACGCATTACGCTGGTTGAAGCCGCTGCCGACGGCGATCCGCGGCGGACGTCCCGTGCTGCCCTCGGAACAGATACAGGATGACCAGTTTGGTACTGCCACTCACCACTGCCAGCAGCAGCAACGGCCATCCCATCCGCAGGCCCATGGCGAAGGCAAACACGATCGTGGACAGGTCCATCAGCAGGATCAACTGACTCATCCGCAGCGACAATGCACCGGTATGGCCATTGCGCAGGATCAGCAGGATCTGATGCATATAGCGCTGCGCCAGCAAGGCAGTGATGGCCACGATCATCGCGCTGGCCACCACCCTGCCCTCGTCCACGTGACGATCACCCCAGGCCAGACCGGCCAGCGCGCACATCAGCAGCAGCGCGACTGCCACCACGCTGGTCGTGGCGGAGCGATTCCGTCGGTCGCGCCAGATCTCCACCAGGATGGCCATGACCAGCACCGACGCGAGCAAGCGCGGCCAGACAATGAAGTGATTGAACGGCGTGACGCTGTAGCCATAGACGAAGAAGGACAGGTACGCCAGGAAGCTGACCGTGAATTGATTCAGCGACAACACTGCCGTGGCGCCGTCAGTCGCGTCCGCACGTTCCCGACGGTTGCGCACCAAGCGCAACTGCGCGCCCACACCCAACAGGCTCAGCAGGATGAAGGCGGTGTTGACCATGCCTGCGATTGTGTAGAACGCCGTTCCCATGCAGATGGGGCTACGCCCCTCTCCTCCGTGACCACCGCCATGCGGGCCGAAGCCAGCATGGCGGCAACTCGACACAAGGCAGCCAGCCGCCGCCTTACGCCACCTTGGCCCCTTCCAGGAAATCCTGGGCGAAGCGCTGCAGCACGCCGCCCGCCTCGTAGATCGCCACTTCCTCGTCGCTGTCCAGGCGGCAGGTGACCGGCACGACCACGTCCTGGCCGTCGCGGCGGTGGATGACCAGGGTCAGTTCGGCACGCGGGGTGCGCTCGCCGACCACATCGAAGGTCTCGGTGCCGTCGATGCCCAGGGTCAGGCGCGTGGTGCCCGGCTTGAACTCCAGCGGCAGCACGCCCATGCCGATCAGGTTGGTGCGGTGAATCCGCTCGAAGCCTTCGGCCGCGATGGCTTCCACCCCGGCCAGGCGCACGCCCTTGGCGGCCCAGTCACGCGAGCTGCCCTGGCCGTAGTCGGCGCCGGCGATGATGATCAGCGGCTGCTTGCGGTCCATGTAGGTCTCGATCGCTTCCCACATGCGCATGACCTTGCCTTCCGGCTCCACGCGCGCCAGCGAGCCCTGCTTCACGCTGCCGTCGTCGTTGCGCACCATCTCGTTGAACAGCTTCGGATTGGCGAACGTGGCGCGCTGCGCAGTCAGGTGGTCACCGCGGTGGGTCGCGTAGGAATTGAAGTCCTCTTCCGGCAGGCCCATCTTCGCCAGGTATTCGCCTGCAGCGCTGGAGGCCATGATCGCGTTGGACGGCGACAGGTGGTCGGTGGTGATGTTGTCCGGCAGCACTGCCAGCGCGCGCATGCCGGACAGCGTGCGCTCACCGGCCAGTGCGCCCTCCCAATACGGCGGACGACGGATGTACGTACTCTGCGGGCGCCAGTCGTACAGCGGGCTGACCGGCGCACCGTTCTCCACGCGCACGTTGAACATCGGGTTGTAGACCTTGCGGAACTGCTCGGGCTTCACCGAGGCCTTCACCACCGCGTCGATCTCGGCGTCGCTCGGCCAGATGTCCTTCAGGCGCACCTCGTTGCCGTCGGCATCCACGCCCAGCACGTCCTTCTCGATATCGAAGCGCACGGTGCCGGCGATGGCGTAAGCAATCACCAGCGGCGGCGAGGCCAGGAACGCCTGCTTGGCGTACGGATGGATGCGGCCATCGAAGTTGCGGTTGCCCGACAGCACGGCCGTGGCGTACAGGTCACGGTCGATGATTTCCTGCTGGATCTTCGGGTCCAGCGCGCCGCTCATGCCATTACAGGTGGTGCAGGCGAAGGCGACGATGCCGAAGCCGAGCTGTTCCAGGTCCGGCAGCAGGCCGGATTCTTCCAGGTACAGCTGCACGGCCTTCGAGCCCGGTGCCAGCGACGATTTCACCCACGGCTTGCGCTGCAGGCCACGTGCGTTGGCATTGCGTGCCAGCAGTGCGGCGGCAATCACGTTGCGCGGGTTGGAGGTGTTGGTGCAGCTGGTGATGGCGGCGATGATCACCGCGCCATCGGGCATCAGGCCCTGCGCCTGCTCGGCCTTGCCCGCTTCCAGCTTGGCCTCGTCGGCGATGCCGCGCTCGGCCAGCTCGGCGGTGGCCACGCGCTTGTGCGGGTTGGACGGGCCGGCCATGTTGCGCACCACGCTGGACAGGTCGAAGTGCAGCACGCGCTCGTACTGCGCGGTGGCCAGGTCGTCGGCCCACAGGCCGGTGGTGCGTGCGTAGTTCTCCACCAGCGCCACCTGCGATTCCTCGCGACCGGTCAGGCGCAGGTAATCGATGGTCTGCGCATCGATGTAGAACATCGCGGCGGTGGCACCGTATTCGGGACACATGTTGGAGATGGTGGCGCGGTCACCGATGGTCAGTGCCGCCGCACCCTCGCCGAAGAATTCAAGCCAGGCGCCGACCACGCGCTCCTTGCGCAGGAACTCGGTCAGGGCCAGCACCACGTCGGTGGCGGTGATGCCCGGCTGCGGGCGGCCGCTCAGTTCGACGCCGACGGTGTCGGGCAGGCGCATCCACGAGGCGCGGCCCAGCATCACGTTCTCGGCTTCCAGGCCGCCCACACCAATGGCGATCACGCCCAGCGCATCCACGTGCGGGGTGTGGCTGTCGGTGCCCACGCAGGTATCGGGGAAGGCCACGCCGTCCTGCACGTAGATCACCGGCGACATCTTCTCCAGGTTGATCTGGTGCATGATGCCGTTGCCCGGCGGGATCACGTCCACGTTCTGGAATGCCAGCTTGGTCCAGTCGATGAAGTGGAAACGGTCTTCGTTGCGGCGATCTTCGATCGCGCGGTTCTTCTCGAATGCCTGCGGGTCGAAACCACCGCATTCCACCGCCAGTGAGTGATCGACGATCAGCTGCACCGGCACCACCGGATTGACCTTGGCCGGGTCGCCGCCCTTGTCGGCGATCGCATCACGCAGGCCGGCCAGATCCACCAGCGCGGTCTGGCCGAGGATGTCATGGCAGACCACGCGTGCGGGGAACCATGGGAAATCCAGGTCGCGGCGGCGCTCGATCAGCTGCGCCAGCGAGTCACTGAGCGTGGCCGGGTCGCAGCGGCGCACCAGGTTCTCGGCCAGCACGCGCGAGGTGTACGGCAGCGTGGCGTAGGCGCCGGGCTGGAGCGCGTCGACGGCGGCGCGCGCATCGAAATAGTCCAGCGTGCTGCCGGGGAGGTTCTTGCGGTAATCGGTATTCATGGGCTGGCGGAGTACTTGGGGCGGGCCGGGTGCCGTCGAAGCGGCAACGAAGGCATCCGGCCGGCGCGCGGCCGGCCGGATGGGTACAGCGGATGGATCAGGCGCGCTTGTCGATGGCGACGAACTCGCGATCTTCCGGGCCGGTGTAGTTGGCGCTCGGGCGGATGATCTTGCCGTCGATGCGCTGCTCGACGATGTGCGCGCTCCAGCCAGCGGTGCGGGCGATCACGAAGAGCGGAGTGAACATCGCGGTCGGCACGCCCATCATGTGGTAGCTGACGGCGCTGAACCAGTCCAGGTTCGGGAACATCTTCTTGATGTCCCACATCACCGTTTCCAGGCGCTCGGCGATGTCGTACATCTTCATGCTGGACTGCTCTTCGGACAGCTCGCGGGCCACGTCCTTGATCACCTTGTTGCGCGGATCGGACACGGTGTAGACCGGATGGCCGAAGCCGATCACCACTTCCTTGCGCTCGACGCGGGCCTTGATGTCTTCCTCGGCTTCATCGGGGTTGTCATAGCGCTTCTGCACTTCGAACGCGACTTCGTTGGCGCCGCCGTGCTTGGGGCCGCGCAGCGCGCCGATGCCACCGCAGATCGCGCTGTACATGTCGCTGCCGGTGCCGGCGATGACGCGGCAGGCGAAGGTCGAGGCATTGAACTCGTGCTCGGCGTACAGGATCAGCGAGGTGTGCATCGCCTTCACCCACGAATCCTGCGGCTTGTCGCCGTGCAGCAGGTGCAGGAAGTGGCCACCGATGGAGTCGTCGTCGGTTTCCACGTCGATGGCGCGCCCGTTGTGGCTCCAGTGGTACCAGTACAGCAGCATCGAACCGAGGCAGGCCATCAGCTTGTCGGCGATGTCACGCGCGCCCGGATGGTTGTGGTCATCCTTTTCCGGCGCCACGCAGCCGAGCACGGACACGCCGGTGCGCATCACGTCCATCGGGTGCGCCGACGGCGGCAGCTCTTCCAGCGCGGCCTTCACCGCGGCCGGTATGCCGCGCAGCGACTTCAGCTTGGCCTTGTACGAAACCAGTTCGGCGCGGGTCGGCAGCTTGCCGTGCACCAGCAGATAGGCGATTTCCTCGAACTCGCTGGTGTTGGCCAGGTCCAGGATGTCGTAGCCGCGGTAATGCAGGTCGTTGCCGCTGCGGCCGACGCTGCACAGCGCGGTGTTGCCGGCGGCAGTGCCGGACAGGGCGACGGACTTCTTCGGCTTGAAGGTCGGGGTTGCGGTCGTATCGTTCATGTTTTCCCTCCGAAAACTGATGGTGCAGGGTACTGCTTATTTCTTGGCGGCGAACAGGGCGTCGAGCTGCTGTTCGAAAGCGTGGTAGCCGATGCGGTCATACAGTTCTTCACGCGTCTGCATGGCGTCGACCACGTTGCGCTGGTGGCCGTCGCGGCGCACCGACTGATAGACGTTCTCGGCTGCCTTGTTGGCAGCGCGGAAGGCCGACAGCGGGAACAGCTGGATGGCCACGCCGGCCGAAGCCAGTTCGTCGCGACTGAACAGCGGGGTCGCACCGAATTCAGTGATGTTGGCCAGCACCGGCACCTTCACCGCATCGACGAAGCGGCGGTAGGTGTCCAGGTCGTAGGCGGCCTCGGCGAAGATGCCGTCGGCACCGGCCTCGACGCAGGCGATGGCGCGCTCGATGGCCTTGTCCACGCCGTCCACCTGGATGGCGTCGGTGCGGGCGATCAGGAAGAAGTCCGGATCGGTCTTGGCATCGGCGGCAGCCTTCACGCGGTCGACCATTTCACCCTGCGAGACGATTTCCTTGCCCGGTCGGTGACCGCAGCGCTTGGCGCCGACCTGGTCCTCGATATGGCAGGCGGCCGCGCCGGCCTTGATCAGCGACTTCACGGTGCGGGCGATGTTGAACGCACTCGGACCGAAGCCGGTATCGATGTCCACCATCAGCGGCAGGTCACAGACATCGGTGATGCGGCGCACGTCGATCAGCACGTCTTCCAGGGTGTTGATGCCAAGGTCCGGCAGGCCCAGCGAACCCGCAGCGACACCGCCGCCGGACAGGTAGATGGCGCGGAAGCCGGCGCGCTTGGCCAGCAGGGCGTGGTTGGCGTTGATCGCGCCGATCACCTGCAGCGGCGATTCGGCAGCCAGCGCCTCACGGAAGCGGGCACCGGCGGAAGAAGGAGCGGAAGCGGTCATGCGGCAATCCAGGTTGGGAACGGGATAGGAAGCGCAAACACCATGCCAAGCTGCAAGCGGTTGATTTCAAAGGCATGACCGCGCTGTAACGATGAAACAAATGAAACACTGAAACAGATGTATCATGAAACATCGTCACCCACGACTGCCGTCATGTACCTGCCCCGCTCGCCCCTGCGCCACGCCGATGCCGACCCCGGCCGCCCGGTCATCTGGACGGTCAGCGTCTCGCGGCTGACCGGCCTGCTCGGCGATGTCATCCCCGAGTTCGACCGCCGCGCGCGCATCGAGCAGATCAACCTCGGTTTCGAGGAAGCGGTGGATGTGATCGGCCAGCGCCTGCGCCGCGAGCACTGCGACGTGGTCATCGCCGGCGGCTCCAACGCGGCCTGGCTGCGCGGCCGGTTGGAACTGCCGCTGGTACCGATCCAGGCCAATGGCTTCGACCTCATGGAGGCACTGGCCCGCGCCCGGCGCATCGCCCCGCGCATCGGCCTGGTCACCCACGCCAGCGACGTGCCGGTGTTCAGCAACTTCCAGCAGAGTTTCGGCTTGGATATCGAGCACCGCCGCTTCGTCACCCGCGAAGATGCGCGCGACTGCATTGCCGACCTGCGTGCCAACGGCATCGAGGTGATCGTCGGCACCGGCATGGCCATCGACCACGCCGAACAGATGGGCCTGCCGGGCGTACTGCTGTATTCGGCCGATTCGGTACGGCAGGCGTTTGAACACGCGCTGGAACTGACCCAGGCACTGGCCCGCTCCGGTGGCAGCCGCCCGGCCCCGCGCCGCCGCGCCGCCCCGCGCAGTGATGCGCATGCCCTGCTCGGCGACAGCGAGGCGATGGCCCAGGTGCGCGCACAGATCGCGCTGTATGCCCCGCATGACAGCACCGTGCTGGTCACCGGCGAAACCGGCACCGGCAAGGAACTGGTCGCGCGCCAGCTGCACGCGGCCAGCGGCCGTCGTGGCCGCTTCGTCGCCTTGAACTGCGGCGCGATTAGCGAATCGCTGCTGGAAGCGGAGCTGTTCGGCTACAGCGATGGCGCCTTCACAGGCGCGCGGCGCGGCGGTCGCGTCGGCCTGGTCGAGGCCGCCGACGGTGGAACCCTGTTCCTGGATGAAATCGGCGAACTGCCGCTGCCGCTGCAGACCCGCCTGCTGCGGGTGCTGGAAGAACGCGAGGTGCTGCGCGTGGGCGCCACCGAGCCCACGCCCGTGGATCTGCGCGTCGTCGCGGCCACGCTGCAGTCACTGGAACAACGCGCCGCCGCCGGAAGTTTCCGCCGCGATCTGTATTACCGGCTGGCGGCACTGCGCATCGCCCTGCCCTCGCTACGTGCGCGCCGTGGCGACATTCCGATGCTGGCACAGCACTTCTTCCGCCAGCTGCGCGGGATCGACGCGCCATTGGACGAGGCGGCAATGGGCGTGCTGACCGCCGCCGGATGGCCCGGCAACGTGCGCGAACTGCGCAACCTCGTGGATCGCCTGCGCATCCACTGGCAGCCGGGCGAAGGGCTGATCGATGCCACGCGCCTGCTGCAGCTGGCGCCGGAGCTGGTGAATGAAGGCTCCACCTCGATGCCGCTGGAAAGCAACGGCAAGCGCCCGCCGCGTGCGCAGCTGGAAGCACTGCTGCAGGAACACCGCAACGACCGCGAAGGCATGGCGCAGGCGCTGGGAGTATCACGCACCACGCTGTGGCGCTGGCTGCGCGCGGAGAATCTGTAGCGTCGAGCAAGGTTGGTGACTACCGGAGCGGCAGCCCCGCGCGCTCTGGTAGGTGTCAACCTTGGTTGACACGCTCTCTGCGCGGAACGCCAACCAAGATTGGCGACTACCAACCGGGGCAAAAGCAGTTACCGGGGCGGCTCCGCGTCCAGCGCCATGCGGAAATACACCACCCGCTCGGTTTCCTCGAAACCACACGCGCGGTGTGCGGCATGCGCCTGCACATCTTCCACGCGGCTGTCCGAAGCGAGTTCGCTGCAGCCGGCCGCGCGCGTCCAGTCCTGCACCGCCGACAGAAGTGCACGGCCCACGGCATGGCCCTGCCACGAAGGCTGCACGTACCAGCCTTCCAGGAAGCCCACCGGCGAAGATTCCGTACCGTTCACATAATCGTGGCGCAGCCGCACTTCGGCGAAACCTACGGCCTCGCCATCGCCCAGGCAGGCCAGGAACACCGCGCCGTCGGCGTCGTCCAGCGACTGCGCCAGCTCCTCCAGCGGGTCATCGGCATCCGGCCACAGACCCAGCCGCAGCTGCGCCCACGCCGCCGCATCGGCCGGCGAGGCCTTGCGGATCGTCGGCGCGGCATCACTCACGGGTACAGCAGCCGCTTGCTCCAGCGCCCTTCGGCACCGGCCTCGTAGCACCAGCGCTCGTGCAGGCGGAACTGCGCGCCGTACCAGAACTCGATGCGGTCGGGCACCACGCGCAGGCCACTCCAGCCCTCCGGACGCGGCACATCCTTGCCCTCGAAACGGGCTTCGACCTCGGCCACGCGCGCATCGAATTCCTCGCGCGTCGCCAGCGTCTTCGACTGCAGCGATGCCCACGCGCCGATCTGGCTCATGCGCGGGCGGCTGGCGAAATAGGCATCGGCCTCGGCATCGGCCACCTGCTCCACGCGCCCTTCGATGCGCACCTGGATGCCGGCCTCGCGCAGGCTGCGCCACAGAAACAGCAGCGCCGCCTGCGGATTGGCCTGCAGTTCCTGGCCCTTGTGGCTGTCCAGGTGGGTGTAGAACACGAAACCGCGCTCATCGAAGGCCTTCAGCAGCACGGTACGCGCCGACGGGCGGCCCTGCGTATCGGCGGTGGCCACGGTCATCGCGTTGGGCTCGACCTCGCGGCTCTGCTTCGCCTCGTCGAACAGGGCGGCAAAGGTGGACAGGGCTTCGGCGTAAAGGTCGCTCATGGTTCGCTTCTTCTCACACGGATTGGGCTATTGTGGCGGCATGGTTGCTGCTGCGTACATGCCCCAGGTGAAAGGATTCCCGGATGCGCTTGCCGAGCAGGCGCTTGACGATGCGCTGGCCAGCGGCGTCACGGTGCCAGTATTGGCGATCAGCGGCGTGCAGGGCAGCGGCAAATCGACGCTGGCCGCCCAGGTGGTCGCCCGCGCCCAGGCACGCGGCCTGAACGCGGCAGCGCTGTCCATCGATGATGTCTACCTGACCCGCGCGCAACGCCAACGCCTGGCCCGCCAGGTCCACCCGCTGCTGATCACCCGCGGCCCGCCCGGCACCCACGACCTGCCGCTGGCCCATGCCGTGCTCGACGCGGTGGCCGCACGCGAGCCGCTGGCACTGCCGCGCTTCGACAAACTGGCCGATGAGCGCCTGCCCGAAGCGCAGTGGGCCGCGCTGGACGCCCCGCTGGACCTGCTGGTGTTCGAAGGCTGGTTCCTCGGCACGCCCGCGCAGGACGATGCCGAGCTGGACAGCCCCTTGAACGCGCTGGAGCGCGAGGCCGACCCGGATGGCCGCTGGCGGCGCTGGTGCAACCAGGCGCTGGCCCGTGACTACCCGGCGCTGTGGCAGCGCTGCGACCGCCTGTGGTTCCTGCAGCCGCCGGATTTCTCGGTGGTGCCGCGCTGGCGCTGGCAGCAGGAACAGAACCTGCAGGCTGCCCAGCCCGGCCGCCATGGCATGAGCCGCCCGCAGCTGGAGCGCTTCGTGCAGTACTACGAACGGGTCAGCCGGCAGGCGCTGCGTGCCCTGCCCGACAGCGCCGACCATGTGGTGGTGCTGGACGGCCAGCGCCAGGTGCAGGCGGTGCGCTGAGGCCGCCCGCTGCGGTACGGCGGATGCTTCCAACAGCAACCATCGTGCCAGGCCGGGGGTGCGGAAGTGGTAGGATCAGAGGGCATGAATCCTGCTCCGAACCTGATCCTGATCGGCCCGATGGGCGCCGGCAAAACCTGCATCGGCCGCCGCCTGGCCGAGCGCTTCACGCTGGACTTCGTCGATGTCGACCAGGCCATCGTCGACGCGGCGGGGGCCAGCATTCCCACGATCTTCGAACACTCCGGTGAAGCCGGCTTCCGTAGCCATGAGCGCGAGGCCCTGGCCCGCGTGCTGGAAGGCCACGGCCAACTGGTTTCCACCGGTGGCGGTGCCGTGCTGGAAGCAGGCAACCGTGCACTGATCGCCCAGCGCGGCTTCGTGGTCTACCTCCGCGTGAGCGTGGCGGCCCAGCTGGAGCGCCTGGCCCGCGACAAGGGCCGGCCGCTGCTGCAGCGCCCGGACCGCGAGCAGGTGCTGCACGATCTGGCCGCGCTGCGCGACCCGCTGTACCGCGAGCTGGCCGACCTCACCCTCGATACCGACCCGTTTACCGCTGCCGACGCCACCGCCCAGCTTGTCGTCAAGCTGGCCACGCAATGGCAGCGTCAGGACCTGACCGCATGACCTCCCCCGCCCTGCTGCAGGTCGCCGTTGGCGGCGACCGCCCCTATTCCATCACCATCGGCGCCGGTGCCCAGGCCGACGGCGCTGCGCTGGCATCGCATGTGCGCGGCCGCCACGTGCTGCTGCTGAGCGACAGCGAAGTCGCCCCGCGCTACCTGGCTGCCGTGAAACAGACCCTGCTGGCCGCGCGCCCGGACCTGATCGTCGGCGAGCACGTGCTGCAGGCCGGCGAGGCCTCCAAGACCCTGGCCGAGTTCGGCCGCGCCATCGAAGCACTGGCCGCGCTGGGCGCCACCCGCGATGCCTGCGTGTTCGCCCTCGGCGGCGGCGTGGTCGGCGATCTGGCCGGGTTCGCCGCAGCCTGCTGGATGCGCGGCGTCGACTGCGTGCAGCTGCCGACCACCCTGCTGGCGATGGTCGACTCCTCGGTGGGCGGCAAGACCGCCGTGGACATCCCCGCCGGCAAGAACCTGGTCGGCGCCTTCCATCCGCCGCGCGCGGTCATCGCCGATACCCGCGTGCTGGCCACCCTGCCGCCGCGCGAACTGCGTGCCGGCCTGGCCGAAGTGGTGAAGTACGGCGCGCTGGGCGATGCGGCGTTCTTCGAATGGCTGCAGCAGCACGCCGAGGCGTTGCTGGCCGGCGAAGATGCCGCACTGGCCGAAGCCATCGCGCGCAGCTGCCGGCACAAGGCCGCGATTGTTGAACGCGACCCCTTCGAGAAGGGCGAGCGTGCCCTGCTCAACCTGGGCCACACCTTCGGCCACGCCATCGAGACCGAACAGGGCTATTCGGCCCCGGGCCGCGATGCACTGAACCATGGCGAGGCCGTGGCCGTAGGCATGGTGCTGGCAGCGAAGCTGTCCACCGACCTGGGCCTGGCCGAGGATGCCGACCGCGTGCGCCTGCAGGCGCTGCTGGAAAAGCTGCAGCTGCCGGTGGCGATCCCCGCCGGGCTCGACCCGCAGGCCCTGCTGGGCCGCATGCGGCTGGACAAGAAGAACGTGGCCGGCCGCCTGCGCCTGGTGCTGTGGCGCGGCATGGGCCGGGCCGAAGTGGTGCCGGACGTGGATGAAGCGGCGGTGCTGAAGGTGCTGTCGGCCCGGTTGTGGGGGGGGGGGGGGGGGGGGGGCGGGGGGGGCGGGGTGGGGGGGCCGGCCCGGCCCGCCCGCCCCCGCGCGGGCGGGCGGCGCGGCCCCGCCCGAGACCGGCGCAC
>NZ_JBRRCR010000050.1:0-30308 GCF_056759115.1 Stenotrophomonas sp. STEN087
CCCCCCCCCCCCCCCCCCCCCCACCCCCCCCCCCCCCCCCCCCCCCCCCCGCCCGGCCCCGCCGCCCCCCCCCACCCCCCCCCCCCCGCGGCCGCCGCCCCCCCCCCCGCCCGCCGCCGGCCCCCCCCCCCCCCCCGCCCGCTACCGGTACTTCGGCACGAACTGCTGCTGCACCGCTTCAGCCAGCTGATCCGGCGGCAGCAGGCCCTGGTCGAGCAGGAAGTTGTTGAACGCCAGGCGGTCGAACTTCGCGCCCAGCGCCAGCTCGGTCTGCATGCGCAGTTCCAGGATGCGGGTGTAACCGTAGAAGTAGCTGCCCGCCTGGCCCGGCATGCGCACGGTGTAGCGGTCCAGTTCCTGGGTGGCCATCGCCTTGGACAGGCCCACCTGCTCCATCAGCACGCGCTCGCCGTTGGCGCGATCGGTCAGGCCCAGGTTGAGCATCGGGTCGAGCATGGCGCGGGCCGCGCGCAGCAGGCGGAACTGCAGCGCGATCATCTGCCCGTCCAGCGGCTCGTACGGCACCATCTCGGCCTCGGCGTACAGCGCCCAGCCTTCCACGTTCACCGAATTGAACGCGAACATCGTGCGCGCCAGCGACACGCCACGCTCGACCATCGCGGTGAACTGCAGCTCGTGGCCGGGGCGACCTTCATGCGCACTCAGCGTCCACGCCGCCGAGCCGAAGTTGAAATCGTCGTACTGCGCGCCCGGGCCCGCGGCCGGATTGCCCAGCGGCAGCACGAAGGTGCCCTGCTGCCCGGTGTTGTTGACCAGCGGCGCCGGCAGGAAGTGCGGGGCCGGGCTGGCCGCGCTTTCCGCCGCCGAACCCAGGCGCATCTGCATGGCGCGCTTGGGCACGTCGACGATGCCGTGTTCGCGGATCAGCGGATCGATCGCGTCGATCACCTTGCGGTAGTGACCTTCCAGCTGGTCGTCGGCGATCTTGTCGGCCTTCAGCGCGCGGATCACCGCCACCGGGTCGCTCGGGTCGGCGACCTTCAGGCCCTTCTCCTTCGCCACCAGCGGTGCCAGCTGCTGCATCGCCGAGCGGGTTTCCATGAATTCCAGCTGGGCGCGCTGCATCAGCAGCTTCGGGTCGATGTCGATGCCGACCTGCTTGAGCTGGAACGCATACAGCGGGGCCGGCAGGCGTGCGTCGGTGCGCGCCTTCGGCAGCACTTCCTTGCGGGTCCAGGCGGCGTAGTCCTTCATCTGCCCGGCGAGGGCCGTCATCGCCACATCGGCGCCGGCAATCTGGTACTTCTTCAGCAGCGACTCGATGCCGGTGATGTAGGTCTCGACGTTGTCCAGCGACTGCTGCACTTCGATCTTCGTCGGCTGCAGCAGCGTGTTGTCCTTCAGGCGTTCTTCGTAGCGCTGGCGGGCCAGCGTGGTGAACGCGGTGCCGCCCGGCTGCAGGCCGGCATACGCCTTGAGGCGGTCGAGCGCCTTGGCCCGGCGCTCGGCCGGCACCTGGTCGGACAGCAGCAGGTTGAGGCCGCTGAACACCGTCTGCGGCGCATCGCTCCACGGCAGCAGGTACTTCTCGTTGAGCGTGCTGCCTTCGATGTTCTGGTCAGCGGCGTGGATCATGATCGCCAGGTCCTGGCGGACGTTGGCATCCTTCTCGGTGGCCAGCTTCGCCTTCAGCTCATCGCGGGCCTTGGCGATCGCCGCGCGGTAGCGCTTGCCGTTGTCGGGGCCAAGGTCGGCCACCTTGTCGTCATAGCCGGGCGCGCCGAAGAAGCCGGTCTCTTCCGGCTGGAACGGACCCTGCGCATCCAGCAGGATCTGCGCCAGCGCATTGCTGCGGGCGACCCAGGCCGGGCTGGCCGGCGTGGCGGCCTTGGCAGCCGGCGCGGCCAGGGCCGGCGGGGCGGACAGCAGCGGGGCGGCGGTCAGGGCCAGGGCAACGGCGAGCGCGATCGGCTTCATGGGACACTCCGGGAAAGGGTTGTCCGCAACTTACGCGCTCACGGCGATGGCGACAATCGGCTGGAGGTCATGGGCGGGCAGGCAGCAACCGTTCGGGTAGATGCCCACCTTGGTGGGCGGCTTTCAGGGGGCCAACCAAGGTTGGCCTCTACCTGGCCGGCCTGCGCGCGTAGCTGTAGTTGGGATCCCGCACGGCACGCACGATCGGGCTTCGTGCGTGCCTGACTGCGCCGAGGAACCAATCCAGCACATACAGCACCAGCCAGATCATTCCCACCCAGACCCATGCACCCTTTGCAATCGCCCAGATCAAGGGCAACGCCGCCAGCATCAGCAGGATCTGCGTGCACACCAGATAGAGCGAGTGGATGCCCAACGGTGGGTCAGACCGCAGGACGACGCCACACCCGGCACACGGTGTCTGCGCCTGGCGCTTGTCTGCCGAACGCAGGGGAAAGCGCTGGCCGGACGCTCCACAAAACGGGCAGGTGAAGGTCAGGAGGCGCGCCACGGAGACTCCAATACGAACGAACAAGTGTCCAACTAACGGTTGATCACCATCTGCAATCCATCACGCAGGACGATCAGCAATGCATCGAGATCCCGCCTTGATATGGAAGCTGACTCCAGCCCGATTGCTCCGGCAATCCCGCAATGCGAAAAAAACACGTCATACGTATCAATCAACTCAGAATGAAAAATCTCCATCGGATCATTTTCAACGACTCTGAAGAGATCCGTCATGAAATTCCAGAAATTGATGACCGTCTCAGGTTCGACCCCGACACCCGAGCGAGCTGAAGACATCAACGAATCAACATCAAACATTGACTCGCCCTCCCAGTCCAGAGCACCTCCAGCAGTCGCGACAGCCAGATCCAGATCATCCCGACTGAAAGCGCGAATAGCCGCTCCATCAATTGACATCAGATGATCATGCTCATCTGACACCCATGCAAACCAAACGATGCTCTTGCCGGCAGAAACTCCAACCGGATAGATATCTGCCATTGTCCCTTAAACCTCCCCGTCCACTCTAAGATCCTCCGGCACATATTCCATCAGAGGATCCTGGCTGAAGTTGAAGAAAAATTCATCCAGAAAACTAGGCTTATCACCACTCGGTGTAAAGTGCGTTTCTGCAAACTTTTTTAGCTTGCTAAGATTTGAGCCCTGCCCTTTCCCTGGATCTTGACCAAATTCCTTACAAACCCGTTCCGCGTACTGAACTGGCGTTTCGCCATTCCTTGGACCTGTTCCGCGCGCCCAGGAAGGTATGTCGTTTTTTGGCTTTCCTCCTTTGGGAGAAATCTTCTGCTGCGGTCTGCCATACCAAGGATGAGACCTACCGCCTCCTGCGCTGACACCCGCTCCCCTACCGGAATTGCCCGGCCCCCGAACAACAACGGGCGGGCGCGCGAGAAGGCATGCAGGGCACAGCCCCAAAGGATCGGAATAAGCGATTGGAGCAGCGTCTACGTACAAGTATGAGTTCAATCCACCGGCCAACCCAATTGGGTCACTCTGCGAGTACCTACCCACCACCGGGTCATACTCCCGCTGGTAGTTGTAGAACATCCCACTCGCATCCGTCGCCTGCTGCCCCGGGAAACGTAGCGCCAGTTCGAACGCCACACCATCTCCATCAGGATCATTGGCTGGTGCCTGGTCGCCAAACACCTCGCTCTTGTTGCTCCACTCCCAGATCGCCACATCCCGCACCGCATCGATCACCACGCGCGGCGTACCCAGGTGATCGGGCTGGACGTAAGCAAGCTCAGGCACGCCAGCTGCCACCACATTGATCAACGCCACCGGGTAGTTATCCAGCCAGATCGCCTGCTGCTGGGCCTGACCCGCAGCCGAGTAGTTGCCCAGCCACTGCCCGGCTTCGTCGTAGACCGTGATCTGCGCATCCCCGCCTTCGGGCGCGCGCAGCACGCGCTCGCCGCGATGGTTGTAGCCATAGCGTTCGGCCACCGCCCCACCCAGCTTGACCGCGTTCATGCGATTGGCGTCGTTGTAGGTGAAGGCCTTGCCACCAATGCTGGTCGTGTTGCCTGCAGCATCATGGCCACGCGCTTCGCCGCCCACCGCCACCAGATGATGGCTGTCCGCTGGATAGCTGTAGGTCGAGGTACCCGCCGCGGTGGTCAGCGAGGTGCGATTTCCGGTGGCGTCATAGCCGTAGGTTTCGATCGGCGTGGCCGTTGCACCGTCCTGGGTCTGGGTCAGGCGACCCAGCGTGTCATAGGCGTACTTCGCAAGCAGGGCTGAACCGGATAAGTTAGCGATGCGAGGCGACCGGACTTGTTGTACGCGTAGCGCAAGGTGCTGGCGACGCCATTCACGGTCTGCACCTTGCGGGTGATCTGACCGAAGCGATCATGGCAGTAGACCGTGCGCCCACCGTCGTGCAGCACTTCGGACAACCGGCCCTTCGCAAAGCGCTCGTCGCTTGCACACACCGCCGGGGCCACGTCGTAGTGATAGCCCACATCCATGTTGGGGTCGGGGTAAGCCACACCCACCAGACGATTGAGTGCGTCGTAGCTGTAAGTGGCGGTAATGCCACGCGCGTCGGTGAGGGTCTTGCGATTGCCTGCACTGTCCACGGTGAAACCGGTACTGCCGCTGTCCGGGCTGACCTGTGCGGTCAGGTCGCCGAAGCCGTTGTACGCATAGGTGGTGTGAAGACCCTTCGGGTCCGTTACCTGGGTAACCTGGTCCAAAGCGTTGTAGTGGCTTCGGATCTCCGCCTCCACACCGCCCACATCCTGCAGGGTCAGTGCCAGGCGATTGAGCGGATCGTACTGCTGGCTGGTGACACGCTGCAGGGCATCAGTGATCGACTGCGGGTTGCCATTGGCATCGTAGCTGAAGCCAGTGGCATTGTTACTGGCATCCTTCAGGACGCTGAGCTGGCCGAGCGTGTTGAATGTCCGCGCAAGGGTACGACGAAGTGTTCCGCCAGTATCCGCCGTTTCTTCCTTCAGGCGATTCCCAGCATTGTCCAGCGTGTAATGAATGGTATTGCCTGCACTGTCTTCGATGTCCGTCAAGCGCTGGGCGGCATCGTAAACGTAGGTGACGCTCGCGCCATCGGGCTCGGTGATCTGTTGGACCTGACCAGTGGGCCAATAGCTGATCTGGGTTGACCGATCCTCGGCAGTGGTGGCGCCGCGAACGATCACCGACGTTGGCCAACCTCGAGCGTGGTAGCTGTAATCCGGGACTACGCCATTGGCGTCCTTGAGCGAAAGCGGACGTCCGTATGCGTCGTAGGCAAGCGTCTCTACCAGTTGGCCAAGCGCATTGGTCACACTGCGCAGATCTCCCTTGCGGTACCTGCATACACCGTTGCTCGCCATCCGGCGTCATCGGCCGCATAGTAGGCGTAACTGGTGACGTCGGCTACATCAATGCGCGCGCCGTCGATGCTACGCAGAAGTCCCACCTGCGGGCAGTCCGTGCTGACTGCTTCGCAGTAGCTCAGGGTGGTGGTGCGAGCCTGGTTGGCGGCGGTGTCGCGTACGGTAATCGTTGTGGGCTGCAGACGAGTGTTGCGGGTGACTCGGATTTCCTGATTACCTATGGTCTGCTGCACAAGGCGATTGCTGTCCAGCGCGACGCGCTTCTCGCTGATGCGCTGCTCTGGCGCTCCAGCAGCCTCCGTAATGGCCTTCACAGATACCGCGCCGGCCACAGGGTCCGTTGCTTCGGAGTACGCGTATTGGGTGACTGTTCCGCGGCGATCCGTGGACGACTGCAGGCGCCGGCGAAAATCAGTGCCGTCCGGCAGATAGGTATGCCCGACCGTACCATTGCTGTCTGTGATGCCATTGACCTTGCGCGGCAAGGTGTCGGCGCCACCGCTGGTCAGTCCATAGGTCGTCTGCTGCCCGAGGGCATCGGTGACGACCACGGGGCCTGCGGACGTGTAGTCAAGCCTGACACCATCAATACCGACATCTGTCGAGGTGCAGTCACCCGAGTGGCGGCTGCAGGTGACCCGGCCCTTTGCGTCGTAGCCGAACCAACTGTAGCGACGGCTGTCCTCTGCGGTGACACCGGTGAGATGTGCCGGGAAGCGTGCGTCTTCATAGTGATACGTGCGCATTCCACCGTCGGCATACGTAGCGGTGGTGAGCTGCCCCTCAGCGGCATACCCATAGCTTGCTACGGTCTGCCCAGAGATCGAGAGTGACGAAATGAGCGAATCATCAAACGGGACGGCGTGGTGAAACTCCAGTTGGCGTCCCGTCGAATGCGTGATGGTCTGCAGCCGCCCTTGGCCATCATAAGCATAGGTCAGCGCGGTGCCATCTTCGTTGTCACGACGCTGCATGCGACCCGACGCATCGAACAGGATGCGCTCGTCTGCGCGAGACAGCAGCCAGGTGCTCCCCTGTTGCACGGCACGGTCACCGCTGCCATCCATGGCTTCGTACTGCGTGCCCACCTTCTGGAAGGCAACCTGTCCACCGTCCTCCTCGATCAGTCCAACCTTCAATTCCATACTGGGCGGGAAGGTCGAATCGTCTGTTGCGGCCGTCAGCCGGATGTTGTGCGAATGCGTCCAGCCGGTGCCCAGTGCCCCGCCTGCGGTGCTGGTAAGGGAATGGTAGTGGCGACGGAAGCTGACCCAGCCAAAATCGAAGTCAAGCTCTGGCTGCGATTTGTCACCCGTTGTCGGGTCGCAAGGATTACCTACCGGGCACTGCTGGGGAGGAAGTGGCGTACTGGTATAGGCCAGCACGGATGCCGTTGCGGGCTCATCCTGCTCCGCAATCGAACACATCTGGATGGACTCGTCCCATAACATGGCAAAGCCGTTCGGGCACTTTGCGCTCCTGTCGCGTTGGGCACTCAGCCAGCCTCGCATCGCCGTGCACTCCTGGGTACCAGCGAAGTAGTGATTGGTTGTGTAATGGAACTTCTTCTCTGCGTGCGTGACACTTCCATCATCGCCACGCCCAATGCCGCCAATCTCGGTCCACTCATCCTCGACCAGTGTTGTGGCCGCGCATTGCGGATCACTCGCCCGATCGTTAAGGATAGCCGTACGCACAGCATCCTCTTCTGCGTATTCCTGATCAGCGTAGGTATAGACCCAGTCAGTGGTGACGATACGCTCGGGTTTTACCCTATAGTCGTACACCGTCTTGTTTGCCTGCACCCGCTGTCTCTTGACCTCCCAGTTGAACGGTTTGTCGTCCTCAAAGTGGGCAAAGAATGTCTTGATATCCTGTTGCACTGCGGCTTCGGTGGCGCGGCTCTGTCCCAGTGACAGATAGCTGTCCCACTTCTTCTGGACTTCCTGTGCATGTGCAGCCAACGGAGCCATGCCGCCCAGCAGGAAGACAACCAGCGCTTTGCGAAATGACGTCTCCGGTGCATTCAACATCCCTGTTCTCCTTGCTGGGCGAACGTGCGTCGGCCGGGAGCAACGTGATGCGGGTGTCCCGCTACGTCTGACATCGGATCGTCCCTGACCTCGAAATGCGGCGTGACCGCACGCGCTCGTTATCCCTCGCATCGGTTGCTGGTTCAAGACAGCAGCCCTGGGTCGGATGAAGTTTCGGGGTATTTTGAGGACTGGCGCACGTAATCGCTGGCCATCCAGCATTCGCTTGGCGCTGCGGGCTGTAGTTCATCGTGCACAAAGCGACAGAGCTCAGCAGATGGAGTCGACTGCTCTGGGCGGGCCGCCTAACCGGCTCGCGGGCCGGGGCGAGCGACCGCTCTGGTAGATGCCCACCTCGGTGGGCGGTTTTCGGGGGGCAACCAAGGTTGGCACCTGCCGGAGCCGATCAATCCGGCCGCCGGTCCCTTACATCATCGCGCTCATCGAAAACGGCGCGGCGCGTATCGCGCTTCACCAGCTGATCGCCGTCGAGGGTATAGCGCCAGACGCCGTGCCTGAATCCCGCGCGTGCGCCCGAGGCATTCAAACTGATGCTTATGCGCTGCGGCTGCATGGGCGTTGGGTTCGCATCCGGGGACGTGCTTTTGACCATTCCCGTCCATTGCACGCTGGACATCGCGACAACTTCGCGATGAATGCCCTGCGCCCCATCGGGTCGGTAGATAACCTCTTCCGCGGTTTCGAACAAAGGGACGGCAGGATCGCGGACAAGGTGGAGAACAACGTCATACAGATTGACGGTAATCTCGTCTGCGGCCAACGCAGCCTCATTCACTCGAACCCGACGCACCCATTCCACTGCGTCGCCACCCGCGCGCAGACGCTGCTCTGCCTCGACCACCGATGTATCGGCAAGCGCCTCCACGAATGGCTCAGCGGCCATGGCCTGCGAGAGCCATACCGGCGCGTAGAGCAGCAACGCCGCCAGCACTCTGATCGATCCTCTTCGCATTGCATGGACCTCCGGGACAGGATGGACGTCGGCTGCCCCGGGCAGCACGATACGTCTCGATCAATCTCTAGAGGAATGCGGGCAAAGTCGCAATGGTCAACCGCGACAGCCCTTGCGAGGGATGGGTCGCGGGGGTTACTCCCCAGCGGTGCGCACCGATGCAGGAGTTCCGCTCACGACACGTCCAGCAAGCCGAGAACCCCGCACTGCGCGCGACCGTCGACTGACAGTCGACGCTACCCCCGCCGCTTCAAACGAAGTCACAACGCCATCCCTTCGCTGCACCCACCGCGTTCGCGACATTCCTGCAGCGCGCACTCGCCTGCGGCTTCTGCATCATCCAGCGCGGTCAGGTCGAAGGTCTGCTTGTCCTCTCCCAGCACGTACATCACCGGGTAGTCCCACACGTCGTCGCGGCGGATGCCGGTCACGAACAACCGCCCCTGCCCCTG
Source organism: Stenotrophomonas sp. STEN087 (assembly GCF_056759115.1). Taxonomy (NCBI): domain Bacteria; kingdom Pseudomonadati; phylum Pseudomonadota; class Gammaproteobacteria; order Lysobacterales; family Lysobacteraceae; genus Stenotrophomonas; species Stenotrophomonas sp. STEN087. Next base: position 8,771 of record NZ_JBRRCR010000050.1, read on the forward strand.
CGGCCCATCCAGGGCCACGGTGAGGGCGACATCGCGCCGGCCGTCGTAGGCCGTCTGCATGCTGCCCAGCGGCATCGCCTCGGCACGCAGCGGCTCACCGAGCACCTGCACCAGTTCGATGCTGCAGGCGGCGCGGCGCATTGCTTCGCGCATCGGCGGGCTTTCGTGTGCGGCCTCGCTCCAGCGCAGCACGCTCCAGGCGATCATGCCGCACAGCGCGCCCAGGAACAGCACCACCGACAGCGGCATGGCCCAGCGCCAGTGACGGCGCCACCAGCCAGGGCTGGCAGCGCGGTGGCCGGGGATCGGCGGTGGCACATGCATCGGCGGGCTCCTTCCCGTGGGTCTGTCAGGGCTTCAGGCAGCGGTCCAGGAAGGCCTCGGCGATGCGGTAGCGGTGCAGTGCATCGGCACCGGACAGGCCGTGCTTGGCGCCGGGGTAGGTCATCAGTTCAAACGGCTGGCCACGCTTCTGCAGCGCGCTCATCAGGCTGGTCGAATTGGTGAACAGCACGTTGTCGTCGGCCATGCCGTGGATCAGCAGCAGCGGCGAACGCAGGCCCTCGATGTGGGTGAGCACGCGCGCTTCGCGGTAGCCGGCTTCATTGCGCTTGGGCAGGTCCATGTAGCGTTCGGCGTAGTGGCTGTCGTACAGGCCCCAGTCGGTGACCGGTGCGCCGGCCACGCCGCAGGCATAGCTGTCCGATGCCTTGGCCAGCAGCATCAGGGTCATGTAGCCGCCGTTGGACCAGCCCTGCACGCCGATGCGCGCCGGGTCCACCCACGGCTGCTGCTTCAGCCAGGCCACGCCACGCAGCTGGTCAGCCACTTCCACCGTGCCCTGCTTGCCGTACAGCGCGCCACCGAAATCACGGCCGCGGCGCGGGGTGCCGCGGTTGTCCAGCGAGAACACCACGTAGCCCTGCTGCGCCAGGTACTGGTTGAACAGGTGGTCGCCACGGCCGGGCCAGCTGTCGGTGACGGTCTGGCTGGCCGGGCCGCCATACACGTACACCACCACCGGGTAGCGCTTGGACGGGTCGAAGCCGGCCGGCTTGATGATGCTGTAGTTCAGCGGGGTCTTGCCGTCGGCGGCGGTGAGCGTGCCGAACTCGATCGGGCGCTGCGCGTCGCGGTAGCGCGCGTACGGGTGCTTGGGATCGGCCAGGTCGTTCTCGAGCAGGGTGGCGATCTTCTCGCCGTTGGCACGGAACAGTTCGATCTGCGGCGGCGTGGTGCTGTTGGACCAGGTGTCTACGTAGACGCTGGCGTTGCGCGCGAAGCTGGCGGTGTGCATGCCCGGCGCCTGGGACAGGCGCTGCGGCTGGCCACCCTGCAGCGACACGGCGTAGATCTGGCTTTCGCGCGCCGAATCGATGCCGGCACGGAAGTAGGCATTGCCGGCCTTTTCGTCGACCGCCAGCAGCTCATCCACCGACCAGTCACCGTGGGTCAGCGCGGTGGTCTTGCCCTGGGCATCGATGCGGTACAGGTGCTGGAAACCGGTGCGCTCGGACGACCACAGCACGCTGCCGTCATCGAGGAAACGCAGGCTGTTGTGCAGCGGCACCCAGGTCGGGCTGGTCTCGTGCGCCAGCATGCGCGTGCCGTTGGCGGCCAGGTCCACTTCCACCAGGTCCAGCAGCTTCTGGTCGCGCGACTGGCGCTGGTAGGTGACGCGCTTGGCATCGCGCCAGTCGACGCGGGCCAGGTAGATGTCCTGTTCCTTGCCGAGGTCGATCCAGCGCGGCGTGGCGGCGGCGGCCGGCGCGATCACGCCCAGCTGCACGCGCACGTTGGCATCGCCGGCAGCCGGGTAGCGCTGTTCGACCACATCGGTGCGGTCGGCATAGACCTCGTAGCGCTTCTGCACCGGCACCGGCGCTTCGTCGATACGGGCGAAGGCAATGGCCGAATCATCCGGCGCCCACCAGTAGCCGGTGTGGCGGTCCATTTCCTCATCGGCGACAAACTCGGCCACGCCGTTGCCGATGGTCGCGCTGCCGTCGGTGGTCAGCTGCAGCTGCTTGCCGCTGGCCAGGTCGATCACCCACAGGTTGCGGCCGCGGATGAAGCTGACGAAGCCGCCCTTGGGCGACAGCTTGGCATCGGTGGCGAAGCCTTCGCCGTGGGTCAGCTGGCGCACGGCCGCTGCGCCCTGCTGCTTCAGGTCGTACAGGTACAGCTCGCCGCCCAGCGGGAACAGCAGGCGCTGCGCGTCCGGCGACCACTGGTAATCGACGATGCCGGTCATCGCGGCGATGCGCTGGCGCTCGCGGCGGGCCTTCTCTTCATCGCTGAGGGTTTCGGTGCCGGGCAGCACCACCTTCGAATCGACCAGCAGGCGGGTCTGGCCGCTGCCGATGTCGTAGCTCCACAGGTCCAGCTGGTTGCGGTCGCTGTCCTTGCCGCGCAGGAAGGTGACGCGCGAGCCGTCCGGGGCCACCTTGGGCTTCATCAGGGTCGGGCCGGACAGCGGCAGCGGGCCGGTGATGGCTTCCAGGGTGAGTTTTTCAGCGTGGGCGGCAGTGGTGGTGGCGAGCATGAGGGCGAGCGAGGCGAACAGATGGCGCATGGAAGGTCCCGGCAAACGGCAGGTCCGTCACGCGCCAGGCGCGCAGCGGTCGTACCCCCATCCTAACCAAGCCGGTCTGCGAAGGCAGCATGACCTTCTGCCCATGGCGCCGTGCCGACCAACGGTCGGCACCTACCGTCGCCGGGGTCAGAGCCCTTTGCGTGGCAAAGGGATCCGACCCCGGGCTGGTCGGCATCCACCACCAGTAGATCCACGCCATGCGTGGATGATGCCGCCCCTGGGCTGGTCAGCGCTGGCCGAACAGGAGCTTGCGCTCTTCCTCGCTCATCGGCTTGCCGGCGTTGGGGTTCACCTGCTTGCTCAGGGCATAGGCGCGCTGGGTGGCCGGGCGCGCGGCAATGGCGTCGTGCCAGCGCTTCAGGTTCGGGAAGGCGGCGAAATCGACCGGAATCTTGTCGTAAGCGCCAATCCACGGGTAGCTGGCCATGTCGGCGATGGTGTATTCATCACCCGCCAGGAAGGCGTGATCGGCCAGGCGCTTGTCCATCACCCCGTGCAGGCGGCGCACTTCGTTGTCATAGCGCTCGACAGCGTAGGGAATCTTTTCCGGAGCATAGACATTAAAGTGGCCCATCTGGCCGCTCATCGGGCCCAGCCCGGCCATCTGCCAGAACAGCCATTCCAGGGTGGTGACGCGGCCGCGCGGGTCGCTGGGCAGGAACTGGCCGGTCTTTTCGGCCAGGTACAGCAGGATCGCGCCGGATTCGAACACGCTCTGCGGGGCGCCGCCATCGGCCGGGGCATGGTCGACGATGGCCGGCATCTTGTTGTTGGGCGAAATGGCCAGGAATTCCGGCTTGAACTGGTCACCCGAGCCGATGTTGACCGGGTGGATGCGGTATTCCAGGCCGGCTTCCTCCAGCAGCAGGGTGACTTTGTGGCCGTTGGGGGTGGGCCAGTAATACAGGTCGATCATGGCGTCGGCTCGGGGTTCGGAAGGAACCTGAAGTCTAGTGCGTGAGTTGGCTTGGCACCGTCATGGTGGCCCGGTAACCTCGCCTCTCCCTCGAAACGCAGCATCCCCCGCATGAGTGCAAACCGCCTGCCGCCCTCCCCGCTGTCCAACCTGATCTTCGCCTCGCGCTGGCTGCAGCTGCCGCTGTACCTGGGCCTGATCGTGGCGCAGTGCGTCTATGTGTTCCTGTTCGGCAAGGAACTGTGGCACCTGATTTCGCATTCGGCCTCGATGGGCGAGCAGCAGATCATGCTGATCGTGCTGGGCCTGATCGACGTGGTGATGATTTCCAACCTGCTGGTGATGGTGATCGTGGGCGGTTACGAGACCTTCGTGTCGCGTCTGCGCCTGGAAGGCCACCCGGACCAGCCGGAGTGGCTGAGCCACGTCAACGCCAGCGTGCTGAAGGTGAAGCTGGCGATGGCGATCATCGGCATCTCCTCGATCCACCTGCTGAAGACGTTCATCGGTACCGGCGCGCTGGGCGGCATTCCGCTGTGCCCGCCGGAGCGCATGGCCACCGCTGCCGCCAACATCGGCGAGCAGACCTGCGCCACCCTCACCGCCGACGGCGTGCTGTGGCAGACCATCATCCACTGCGTGTTCATCCTGTCGGCGATCGGCATCGCCTGGACCGACAAGCTGATGTCCGGTGGCCACGACAAGGCCGACAGCCACGGCAAGACCGCCGAGCATTGACCTGACGAGGCGATGGCGACACCTGATGTCGTCATCGCCTCTGGCCCGCCCTTGTACGCAAGGGTCGGCGGGATGCTAGATTGCACCCTCGCCGTTGCCGGCGGCGGCGTCGGGAAACGCCAGCCGCCACGCCCGGACCCCGGTCCCGGCCATGCAGATACACGGCTTACGTAACGTCGTCTTCTAAAGGGGAGCAGGATGTCGCACGTCACAACGATCGCTGCCGCGCGCCGGTGGATGCCGGTTGCCCTGGCACTGGCACTGGCTGCCTGTTCGGGCAAGGAAGAAACACCGGCACCGGCCGCCGAAGGGGCTGCCGCACCCGCCAGCACGCCTGCCGCACCGGCCGTGGCGGCCAAGGTGCAGTCGATGGGCACCGAACAGCTGCGCGATTCGGCCAGCCGTGCCCTGGCCGAGAACCGCATGTACGCGCCGGCCGGCGACAACGCCATCGAGTACTACCTCGCCCTGCGTGACAAGACGCCGGACGACGCCTCGGTGAAGAGCGCGCTGACCGACCTGCTGCCCTACACCCTGATTGCCGCCGAGCAGCACCTGGGCCGCGAGGACTTCGCCGAAGCCCAGCGCCTGGTGGCCCTGATCGAGAAGGTCGACCCATCCGCGCCGGCCCTGCCGCGCCTGAAGGAAGGTCTGACCAGGAGCGTGCAGGTGGCCGCCAAGCGCACCGAGGACGAGACCGCCAAGGTCAAGAAGGACGCCGAGGACCGCGCCAAGCAGCTGGTTGAACAGCAGCGCCTGGCCGAGCAGCGCGCCAAGGAAGCCGACGCGGCCAAGCAGATTGCCGCCCAGCAGGACGCGGCCCGCCGCGACAGCGAGCGCCAGGACGCCGAACGCCAGGCCGCCGCGCGTCGCGATGCCGAACAGAAGCAGCAGCAGGCCGCGGCCCAGCAGGCCAGTGCCGCGCGCGCCGCCGCTGCGACCGCCGCGCCAACCCTGCGCCCAGTCAGCACCCCGGCCCCGCGTTACCCGGCCGAGGCCCTGCGCTCGGGCACCTCGGGCGAAGTGCTGATGGAAATCACCGTCGGTACCGACGGCTCGGTGACCAACGCCCGCGTGCTGCGTGCGACGCCGTCGCGCGTCTTCGACCGCGAAGCGCTGAACGCCGTAAAGCGCTGGCGCTTCGAACCGGTCGGTGCCCCGGTCACCACCCGCCGCACCCTGGTGTTCGCGCCGGGCGGCTGACCAGGCCTCCGGTAGCGCCGGGCCATGCCCGGCGAGACACCCTCAAAAGGCCCGGAGCGATCCGGGCCTTGTCTGTTTCAGCGCTCGCCGTCGATCAGCTGCTGCAGCGCCGGATCACGCGCCGTCAGCACCTGGAAGAGGCCGAGCGCGTGCAATGCCGGCAACAAGCTGCGCAGATCGGTCTCGGCGGCAGCACGTGTGGCATCGCTGCCTGTCGGATCCTGCCAGTCGCGCACGCTGGCGAGGAAGGCGCCGACGCTGCCCTTGCGCACGGTCAGCCCGTTCACCTGCACGTCGTCCTGCTGGTCGGGAAGGATGTCCTGCGGTTTCATGGGAAGTCCTCTCTGGGGATGGACGCCCAGTGTCAGGCTTGCGGATCGACCGTTCTGCCGTATAACTGCCAATTGATATGGCAGACCAGCCAACCCGAACACCCTTGATTGAACCCGCTCTGGCCGACGCTCGCAGCGGGCCGTGCCTGCTGGGCGCGCAGCTGGCAATGACAGGACCACGCCGCACCGCGCGGCACCGGCACGCACGCGGACAGTTGCTGGGTGCACACCACGGCCTGCTGCGCATTGAAGTGGGTAACCATCATTGGCTGTTGCCTGCCGGCCACGTCGCCTGGGTGCCGCCTGATCTGCCGCACGCACTCGCCAGCATCGGTGCCTTCGATGGTTGGAGCCTGTACTTCAGCACTGCGGCCTGCATCGCATTGCCAGCTGCGCCGCGTGTATTCCAGCCCAGCGTGCTGCTGCAGGCGGCTGTACCGCGCGCCCTGCAGTGGCCGCATGGCGCTCTGGAGGATGCGCAGCTGAGGCTGGCGGGCGTGATCGCCGACGAGATTGGCAGCAGCATTCCCCTGCCGCTTGCGCTGCCACAACCGCGCGCCCGTCGATTACGGCGCATTGCCGCCGCACTGGCGCGCGCACCGCATGACAACCGCAGCGTTGAAGACTGGGCGCTTTCCAGTGCGCTGTCCGGCCGCAGCCTGGCCCGCCATTGGCGGGCCGAAACAGGCATGACGCTGGGCCAGTGGCGGCAGCGCCTTCGGGTGCTTCTGGCGCTGCCGCGTCTGCTGGCAGGGGAAACGGTCATCGAGGTCGCGTTGTCGATGGGCTATGACACGCCCAGTGCGTTCATTGCCGTGTTCAAGCGCGAGATGGGGGTGACGCCAGCGCGGTATGGCGTGCGGTGACGCCCGTCATGGCGGATCGGAAAACAACGAGGCCCGGCATGACCGGGCCTCGCTGCACATCCGCCGGGCGTGGCCCGGCGCTACCGGTTGCGATCAGCCGGAGATGGCCAGGCGTTCCTGGTGGTAGCGGCGCACGGCGGCGAACCACAGGATCGCGGCCAGGCCGAGGCTGGCGCCCAGGTAGATCGCCCAGATGGTCGGGGTGATCACTTCGTGGCGGATCACCTTCAGCAGCATCTGGTTCTGCGACAGGAACGGCACGGCGTACTGCCACAGCTGGCTCTTCACCGGGTAGGCCATCAGCGCATAGCCCGGCAGCATCGGCATCAGCACCAGCCAGGTCATGTGGCTCTGTGCCTCCTTCATGCTCTTGGCCGCGGCCGACAGGTAGGTCAGCAGCGAGGTGCCGATCAGCAGCATCGGCAGCATCACCAGCAGCATCTGCACCATCGAGAGGATGTTCATGTTGAGCTGCCGACCCACGTTGCCCGAGGCGAACTGGGCGCTGACCTTGAACGCGACCAGTGTCAGCAGCAGCGACACGAACCCGACCACGCAGGCGGCGCCGATCTTGCCGCTGACGATCGCGCTGCGCGAGCCGGGCGTGGCCAGCAACGGCTCCAGCGATTGCCGCTCACGTTCGCCGGCGGTGGTGTCCATCACCAGGTACGCGCCGCCGATGAACGAGGTCAGGGTCAACAGCACCGGCAGCAGCATCGACAGCATCATGCCGCGCTTGGCTTCGGTGCTGGCCATGTCCTGGGTGGCCATGTCCAGCGGTCGTGCGACCTGCGCATCGACGCCACGGGCCATCAGGCGCAGCGCCCCCACCTGCCCGTTGTAGGTGGACAGCGCCGCCTGCAGGCGCGCCGTGGGCACCTCGGCGGCACGCCGCGTGCTGTCACGGATCACCTCCACCAGCGCCGGCTTGCCGTCAGCCCAGTCCTTGCCGAAATCGGCGCTGATGCGCAGCGCCACGTCGATGTCCTGGGCGCGGATCGCCTCGGCCAGGTCATCCGGCGCCGCGGTGGTGTTCAGGCCCTGCGCGGCGAGGAAGCGGACCAGGTTCGGTGCGTGCTCGGCACCGATGGTGGGGATGTCCAGCGGCTGTTCGATCTGCGTGCGGAAACGGCTTTCCGACAGCTTGCCCATGCCCAGGATGAGCAGCGGGTACAGCAGCGGGCCGAACAGCAGGGTCAGCGCCAGGGTGCGGCGGTCACGCGAGAGGTCGCGCAGTTCCTTGCGCATCACCGTCATCAGGGTCGACATCATGCTCATGCGTGCAGGCCCTCTTCGCTGCCGATCAGTTTCACGAACGCGTCTTCCAGGTTGGTTTCACCGGCCTGCGCGCGCAGTTCATCGGCACTGCCGGCGGCCATCACGGTGCCCTTGGCGATGATGACGATGTGGTCACACAGCGCACCCACCTCCTGCATGATGTGGCTGGAGAGGATCACGCAGCGCCCTTCCTCGCGCAGGCCCAGCAGGAACCGGCGCAGCGCGCGGGTGGTCATCACGTCCAGGCCATTGGTGGGTTCATCGAGGATGACGTTGCGCGGGTCGTGCACCAGCGCGCGGGCGATGGCGGTCTTGGTGCGCTGGCCCTGCGAGAAGCCATCGGTCTGGCGGTCAAGGATGTCGGCCATGTCCAGCGCGTGCGAGAGCACTTCGATGCGTTCGCGGATGCGCTGCGCCGGCAGGCCGTGCAGTTCGCCGAAGTAGGTGATGTTCTCGCGCGCGGTCAGGCGCTTATAGACACCGCGCGCATCGGGCAGCACGCCCAGGTGGCGGCGCACCTCGATCGGGTCGCGCGCGGCATCGATGCCATCGACGGTGATGCTGCCCTGGTCGGGCGTCATCAGCGTGTAGAGCATGCGCATGGTGGTGGTCTTGCCGGCGCCGTTGGGGCCGAGCAGTCCGGTGATCTGGCCATCGGCGGCGCGGAAGCCGACGTTGGCCACCGCCTGGACGCGACCGGTGCGGGTGTCGAAGGCCTTGTGCAGGTTGTCGGCGACGATCATGGGGTCCATCCGTTGAACGAGGTGAACGCCGGCACGTGGCTCAGCGTGTCCAGGCAGCTGGCGTCGAGCGCCTTGGCATCGTTGGCATCGATGAACTGGCCCAGCAGGCGCGGCATGCAGCCGGCGGTGAGGGTGCCGTGGCCTAGGCCGCGGGCGACCAGCGCGCGGCCGTTGGGCAGGCCCTTGAGCACCTGTTCGGCATAGCGCGGCGGAGTCACCGGATCCGCTTCACCGGACAGCAGCAGCACCGGCAGGTCGCTCTTCAGCGGTGCGGTGAGCGTGGCCGCAGCCGGCTGGTGCGGCCACACCGGGCAGGCGGCGAAGAACGCACGCGCCGCTTCCGGGCCGAACAGATCATCGTCGCTGGTGGCCGGTGCCTGGTAGCGCGGTGCATCCTCGCTGCAGATGACCGACCACTGCATGCCACGGTTGATCTGGAAATCCATGGTGCGGGTCGCGCCGCGTGCCAGCGAAGCCAGCGGGGCGTAGCGGCCCTGTGCGGCTTCATCCAGCACCAGCGGCAGCAGCGAGGAATACTCGGGCACGTAGGAGAAGGCAAAGGCCAGGCCGACCACGCTGTCCGGGGTCAGCACGTCCTGGCGCGGCGCATTGGTGCCCGGGTCGCGGTAATCGACGGTGACCGGTGCGCGGCGCAGGGTGTCGACCACACTGCGCAGCTGGGTGCGGGTATCGACCGGGAAGCGCTTGCTGCAGGCGGCATCCTTGCGGCACTGCGCGGACTGCAGGGTGATGGCGTTGTCGAAGGTGTTGGCGAACTCGCCGCCGACCACCAGATCGTTGGGCACGACGCCGTCGATGACCAGGCTGCGCGTGTGCTGCGGGTAGGTGATCGCGTAACGCTGGGCCACGCGGGTGCCGTAGGAGCCGCCGACCAGGTTCAGCTTGTCCGCGCCCAGCGCCTGGCGCACCGCGTCCAGATCGGCGATGGCCTCGGCGGTGGTGTAGAAGCGCGCATCGGCGCGCCCCTGCAGCGATGCCGCACACTGCTGCGCGTAGTCGCGCAGCAGCGCCTCGCTCGGCGCCGCGTCCTCGTCCATCTGCAGCGGCTTGCCGTCCGCGCCCAGGCAGCTGAGCGGATTGGAACCGCCGGTGCCTCGCTGGTCGATCAGGAACACATCGCGCTGCTTGCGCACCTGGCGCAGCGCGGTATCGACGATGACCGCCACTTCGCTGGCCGCCTGGCCGGGGCCGCCGGCGAGGAAGAACACAGGGTCAGGCTGGCCGTTGCCGCTGTCATCCGATTCCAGCCAGGCGATGCGCAGGTCGATCTTGCGGCCCTCGGGATGGGCGCGGTCTTCAGGCACCTGCAGCGTGCCGCACTGGGCTTCGACGTTGGCGCTGGCGCCGACCGTGGTCAGCGTGCACGGGCGGAATTCGATCGCCCCATAGCGCTGGCTCGGCGTGTCATTGCCGTCGGCGGCACCGGGAGCGGTTGCGCTGCAGCCGGCAAGCATCGCGCCGGCAAACAGCATGCTGGCCGATCGCCTGGCCAGTCGGAAAGGGTGTTTTTGCATCGTGCTTGATTCCCCTGGAGGACGTTCCTGTCGACCACGACGCAGCGCCGCGGCAGATGTGACCCACTTTCGAACAAACTTACACGGCCCCGGCGCTGGCGGCGATGGGCAATCGCGCTAGGCCGTTTCGGCAGCCGACACCAGGCGGTCGCGGCCTTCGGCCTTGGCCCGGTACAGCGCGGCATCGGCGCGGGCGATCAGCCCGGCCAGATCGCTATGGCCGTCATCCATGGCCAGGCCGATGCTGGCGGTCACTGCCACCGGGCCGGTACCCAGCGGCGCCGGCCGTTGCTGCAGTGCATGACGGATGATCGTCGCCAGACGCTCCGCTTCGCCGGCGCTGCCGGGCAGCAGCAGCAGGAATTCCTCGCCGCCATAGCGACTGAGCAGGTGCACGTGGCCGCGTGCGCAGTGCTCCAGCACGCCAGTGAAATGCTGCAGCACCTGGTCGCCGGCAAGATGCCCCCAACGGTCATTGATGGCCTTGAAGTGGTCCACGTCCAGCAGCAGCACGGCCAGCGGCCGCTGCAGGCGGCGCACCTGCTGCAGCTGGTCAGCCCCGTCGGCCAGCACCGCGCTGCGGTTGAGCAGGCCGGTGAGGCCATCGGTACGCGCGGCGCGGCGCAGGTCCACCATCAGGCGTTCAAGCAGCAGCAGGACCAGCGCGAAGCAGCGCGCCAGTTCCAGCATTATCCCGGCCAGGTAGGTGAGGAACATCGGCGAGCCCGCACGCATGATGTCCCCGCCCGCATCGGCATCTGGCGGCAGGAACAGGCGCACGACGTAGACCACCGCTTCGGCGAGGAACACCGCCGCCGCCAGCCGGCAGCTGATGCGCTGTGCCGGCGGCGCATGGCGCAGCAGCAGGGTGGCGATCCAGCTGTTGATGATGATCGCGAACACGCTGAACACGTGCAGGCGCACGTCCAGGCTGGGCCACGGCACCAGGAACAGGAAGATGCCGGCCATGAACGCGCCGGCCAAGGCCAGTGCGCGCCACAGCGGCAACGGCCTGCCCAGGTGCAGCGCCATGCCCTGCAGCATCAGCACGCTGGAGGCCGCCATGGCCGCATTGCCGCCGAGGATGGCCGGCACCTGCGGCAGCCAGGGGCGCAGCCCCATCAGGATCACGCCGATGGTCAGCAGCCACAGACTGGCCGTCCACAAGCGCAGCACCGGCTGCCCGCGCAGCACCACCAGCAGCAGCGAAAAGCCCGTGGCGATGCCCATGCACAGCAGCAGGCCGAGTACACCGATGGTGGGAAGATCCAGGGACATGCGATCCGTGCGAGCCGGGCGTAACTCGCATCCTAGCGCGTTCTGGCGAAACCGCTGTTGCAGGGGCCGCGGCGCACACGCCTGCAGCAGGCGGACGTTGCGGCGCACTTCGCATGGAAACGGTTGGTGCACCCCATGCCAACACGCCTCCTGCTCGCCGTCGCCGCAACGCTGTCCGCAGGGCTCTTCCTGCCCGGCAGCGCGCAGGCGCACGGCACGTTGTCCAAACCGATGAGCCGCATCTACGCCTGTTACCAGGGCAATCCGCAGAATCCGACCAACCCCGCCTGCGCCGCCGCCAAGGCCGTGGGGGGGGCGCAGCCGTTCTACGACTGGGCCGGCGTCAACCAGGCCCACGCCAACGGCAACCACCAGGCAGTCGTGCCCGATGGCCAGCTGTGCAGCGGCGGCAACAGCAAGTACCGCGGCCTGGACCTGGACCGCAGCGACTGGACGACGTCGCCGATCCGCGCCGATGCCAACGGTCGCTATACCTTCGAATTCCTGGGATCGGCGCCGCATGCCACCCGCGAGTGGAAGTTCTATGTCACCCGCGATGGCTGGAAGGCCAGCGACGGCCTGCGCTGGTCGGACCTGGAAGCGTTCTGCACGCTGGGCAACGTGCCGCTGTCCGAAGGTGGCGTGTACAAGCTGGACTGCCCGCTGCCCAAGCGCAGTGGCCAGCACGTGATCTACAACACCTGGCAGCGTTCGGATTCGCAGGAGGCCTTCTACACCTGTGCCGACGTGCGCTTCGAAGGCGGTGACGTGACCCCGCCGCCGCAGTGGCAGGATGCCGGTGCGGTGACCGCACGCGGCGCGCTGGAGGTGGGTACCACGGTCTCGCTGCGCGTGTTCAACGCGGCCGGCAACGATGTGGAGCAGGTGGACGTGGTGCTGGCCAGCGGCCAGACTGCGCCGACGCAGTGGCCGCTGGTGCTGGCGCGCAAGGTCAACGCCAGTGCTGCGCAGGCGCGCGTGGGCATCCTGCGCAATGGCGTGATCACGCCGGTGGCCTCGGCCACGGAGAACCGTGTGTACCTGCGTCCGGGGCATCGCTTCCAGCTGGATACCAAGGTGCCGGATCCGGTGGATCCGGTGGATCCGCCCGGCGGCGACTACGACCATGTGTACCCGGCGGGCATCGGCAGCTATGTGCCGGGGCAGACCGTGGTGAAGGGCAGCGACGGCAAGCTGTATGCCTGCCGCCCGTCCCCGGAAGGCGCGTGGTGCAACATCAACGCCGAACCGTACCGCCCCGGCGTGGGCTCGGCCTGGCGCGATGCCTGGATTCCGTACTGAGCCGGCAGATAGGGAACGTGGGGTGGCCGCCCCCGGGCCGCCCAACCCCGCCCCGGGGGGGGCCGTACTTGCGGCTGACGGGCTTGTGGCGGCGGGGCTGCGGGTGGCCCACCCCCGCGGCCGAAACCGCCCCGGCGCCCCCCCCCCCCCCCCCCCCCCCCCGCCGGGGGGGGGGGGCGCGCGGCCCCGTTCCTTTCTGTCCCACGGCCCGCGCTAGTTCGGGTCGGGGGGGGCCCGCCCTGCCCCGGCCACTACCGCGCCCGTGGCGGGCCCTTACTTGCTGCTGACGTACTTCTCGCGGCGGATCTGCGGGTTGCCCAGCCCGGCGTCCTTCAGCGCCTCGGCGCAGGCATCGACCATGTCCGGGTTGCCGCACAGGTAGGCGATGTCGGTGGCCGGGTCCGGGCTGAAGCCGGCCAGGGCCTGCTGCACGTAGCCGTGGTGCACGTCGGGGTGCGGGTCGGCCGGCAGTTCGCGCGACAGGCACGGCACATAACGGAAGTTCGGGTGCTTTTCGGCGAAGCTGTAGAAATCTTCGCTGTACAGCAGCTCGCCCGGGCTGCGCGCGCCCTGCAGCAGGACCACCTGCACGCCGCGCTCGGCCATGGCCGTTTCCAGCAGCGGCAGCATCGACCGGTACGGGGTGACACCGGTACCGGTGGCGATCAGCAGGTAGCGGGCATTGTGGTCGCCGGGGTTCAGGCAGAAGCGGCCGTACGGGCCGGACGCACTGACCTGGCCGCCGAGGTCCAGCGCCTCGAACAGGGCCGTGGCGGCGCCGCCGGGCACGAAGCTGACGGCGATATCCACCGCCTCGCCCGGGCCCAGCGCGTGGTCATGGATGGTCGCCAGCGAGTAGCTGCGCTTGGTTTCGGTGCCATCGGCGTAGCTGAAATGGACCTGGATGAACTGGCCGGGCTGGAAATCCAGCGGCTGGCCGTCATCACGCACGAACTGGTAGTGGCCGACAGTGGGCGCCAGCATGCGGCGGCCGACCAGCTTGATGGGGAATTGGACAGGCACGACTTTTCGGGACAGTGTGTAGCCGGGGCAAGCCCTCGGGGTCTTCTATAATAGCCCCTCCCCGCCCCTCTCCAGCGCCAGCCCATGGGCGCGAAGGCTTCGAGCTTGGCTTCCCTGAACGATACGGCGCCCGCCCTGCGCGTGCGCGACCTGCGCAAGACCTATGACAACGGCACCCAGGCCCTGAAAGGGGTTTCCCTGGAGGTCGCCCCGGGCGATTTCTTCGCCCTGCTCGGCCCCAACGGCGCCGGCAAGTCCACCCTGATCGGCATCATCAGCTCCCTGGTCAACCTCAGCGAGGGCCAGGTGGAAGTGTTCGGCAGCGACCTGGTGCGCAACCGCAGCGCCACCATGCGCCTGATCGGCCTGGTGCCGCAGGAAATCAACTTCAACCTGTTCGAGAAGCCCTTCGACATCCTGGTCAACTACGCCGGTTTCTATGGCGTGGCCCGCGAGGAAGCGGAGAAGCGCGCCGAAGAGGAACTGAAGCGCGCGCACCTGTGGGAAAAGGCACAGGTGATGAGCCGCACCCTGTCCGGTGGCATGAAGCGCCGCCTGATGATCGCCCGCGCGATGATGACCCGCCCGCGCCTGCTGATCCTCGACGAGCCGACCGCCGGCGTGGACATCGAGATCCGCCGCGACATGTGGCGGGTGCTGAAGGAGATCAATGCCGCCGGCACCACGATCATCCTCACCACCCACTACCTGGAAGAGGCCGAGTACCTGTGCCGCAACCTGGCCATCATCAACCACGGCCAGATCGTCACCCAGGGCCCGATGCGTTCCCTGCTGGCCAAGCTCGATGTGGAAGGCTTCCTGCTGGACATCGACGGTGACCTGCCCGCGCAGCTGCCGGTGATCGAGGGCGCGACCCTCACCGCGCCGGACGCGCACACGCTGGACATCGACATGCCGCGCGCCATGGATCTCAACCGCGTGTTCGCCACGCTGAACGAGTCCGGCATCCGCGTGCGTTCGATGCGTACCAAGAGCAACCGCCTGGAGGAACTGTTCGTGCGCCTCACTGGCAACCAGGAGACCTCCGCATGAGCGGCACCCCGAATACGCCCGCTGCGCCGATCACCGACGCACAGCGCAACCGCATCGCCCTGATGACCATCGTGCGCCGCGAAGTGGCGCGCATCATCCGCATCTGGGGGCAGACCCTGGTGCCGCCGGCGATCACGATGACCCTGTACTTCCTCATCTTCGGCCGCCTGATCGGCTCGCGCGTGGGTGACATGGGCGAGTACAGCTACATGGAGTTCATCGTGCCGGGTCTGGTGATGATGAGCGTGATCCAGAACAGCTACGGCAACATCAGTTCCTCGTTCTTCGGCGCCAAGTTCGGCCGCCACGTGGAAGAACTGCTGGTGAGCCCGATGCCGAACTGGGTGATCCTGTGGGGCTATGTGGCCGGTGCGGTGCTGCGCGGCCTGATGGTCGGCGTGATCGTGCTGATCATCGCCATGTTCTTCACCCCGGTGCGCATTCCGCACCCGCTGGTGACGCTGACCACGGTGGTCCTGGGCGCGACGATCTTCTCGCTGGCCGGCTTCATCAACGCGGTGTACGCCAAGAAGTTCGATGACGTGGCGATCGTGCCGACCTTCATCCTGACCCCGCTGACCTACCTGGGCGGCGTGTTCTATTCGGTGAAGCTGCTGCCGGGCTGGGCCGAGGCGGCCACGCACGCCAACCCGATCTTCTACATGGTCAATGCGTTCCGCTACGGCCTGCTGGGCAGCAGCGACGTGCCGGTGTGGGTGGCCTATGCGCTGATGCTCGGCTTCGTGGTGGTGCTGACGGCGCTGGCGCTGTGGCTGCTGCGCCGTGGCGTGGGCATGCGCAGCTGAGGGGTGCCTGCAGGGCCTGCGGCCCTGCACCCGCTGCAACAAGCCAAAGCAACGTCAACGTCAACAGCTGGTATTCCGTGGGATGGCGGGGTGGGTCCGGTGGCAGGGGACGCCGTAAACCCATCCATGGGGGCTTGGTCGCGGCATCCATGCCGCTCACACCCCCTCAACCGGACCCACCCCGCCTTCGACAGTTGGCCGGTGGCCAGTAGATCCACGCCATGCGTGGATGGCGTAACGGTAGAGCCGGGCTAATGCTCGGCTCTTTTTTTGCCTGCGATCTCCGGCACAATCGGGGGTCGAACACTCCCCCAGAAAACGGTGAACGTGCAATGCGCATCCTGATTCTCGGCGCCGGTGGTACCGGCGGTTACTTCGGCGGCCGCCTCGCGCAGGCCGGCGTGGACGTGACCTTCCTGGTCCGCCCGACCCGCGCCAGCCAGCTCGACCAGGATGGCCTGGTCATCCGCAGCCCGGTCGGCGATGCCAGTTTCCCGGTGCAGCACGTCACTGCCGACGCCCTGCCCGCGCTTGCCGCGCAGCAGCCCTTCGACCTGGTCATCCTCAGCTGCAAGGCCTACGACCTGGACAGCTCGATCGATGCGATCGCACCGGCCGTGGGCGCCCACACCAGCGTGCTGCCCATCCTCAACGGCCTGCACCACTACGCCGCACTGGACGCACGCTTCGGCCGCGAGGCGGTGCTCGGCGGCCTGTGTTTCATCAGCGCCACCAAGGCGCCCGATGGCGCGGTGCTGCACCTGGGCAAGCCGGCCAAGCTGACCTTCGGCGAGCGCGACGGTGGAGCGATCTCCGACCGCGTGCGTGCCTTCGCCGCTGCGTGTGCGCAGGCCAACCTGGACCACCTGGCCAGCGAGCAGATCGGCCAGGAACAGTGGATCAAGTACACCTTCCTGACCGCGCTCGCGGCGGCCACCTGCCTGCTGCGCGCGGACATCGGTACGATCGTCGCCACCGATGATGGCGAGGCCATCGTGCGCGGCCTGTACGACGAGTGCCTGGCCGTGGCCGAGGCCGCCGGTGAGCCGGTGCCGCAGGCCGCGCAGGATACCGCGCGCGGCACCCTGACCCAGGTCGGTTCTGCACTGAAAGCCTCGATGCTGCGCGATCTGGAAGCCGGCCAGCAGGTGGAAGCGGCGCACATCGTCGGTGACATGCTGGTGCGCGCACGCAAGGCCGAGCAGGAAGCACTGCTGCTGCAGGTCGCCTACAGCAGCCTGCAGGCCTACCAGGCGCAGCGCGGCGCGTGATGTCGGCGCCCGCGCCACTGCCGTCGCCGGTGCTGATCCTCGGCATGGGCTGGAGTGGGCGCGTGCTCGCCGCGCAGCTGCAGGCGCGTGGCGTACAGGTGTCGGGCACGGTGCGCGATCCGTCGTCGACAGTCGACGATGGACTGCAGCGGCACCGCCTGCATGCCGATGCCGCGCCGTCAGCGGCGTTGCTGGAGGCCATCGCACAGGCGCAGGCGGTGCTGTGCAGCGTGCCGCCGGATGCGCAGGGTGATCCTGCACTGCGCCAGCTGCTGCCTGTGCTGCAGGCCAGTAAGGCGCTGCGCTGGGTGGGGTACCTATCCTCGACTTCGGTCTATGCGGATCGCGGCGGTGGCTGGGTGGACGAGAACAGCGAGGCCGATGCCAGCGAAGCCGCTGGCGTGCAGCGCCGCCTGGCCGAAACGCAGTGGCAGGCACTGGCCGATGCACGCGGCATCGCCTCGGCGGTGTTCCGTCTGCCGGGGCTGTATGGCCCTGGCCGCAATGCGCTGCTGCAGTTGGCCGAGCGCCGCGCGCGCCATGTCGTACGGCCCGGGCTGGTGTTCAACCGGCTGCATGTGGAGGATCTGGCGGCCGTGGTCATCGCGGCGATGCAGCGACCCACGCGGGATGGACTGTACCTGCCTGCCGATGACGAGCCCGCGCCACCGCAGGATGTGCTGGCCTATGCCGCACAGCTGGGTGGATTCCCGCTGCCAGCGGCAGTGGCCTGGGATGACCCGGCGGTAAGCGCGACACTGCGGCGCTTCTACGCCAGCAACAAGCGCATCGACAGCCGCGGCACGCGTAAGGCGTTGGCGTGGGTGCCGAAGTTTGCGACGTATCGGGAAGGGCTGGAGGAGCTGGCCGCTTCGCTCGCCGGGCGGAGCCTGATCCGGTAGTGGGGTTGGGGGGGGGGGGGGGGGGGGGGGGGGGGGGGGGGGGGGGGGGGGGGGGGGGGGGGGGGGGGGGGGGGGGGGGGGGGGGGGGGGCGGGGGGGGCGCGGGGGGGGGGGGGGGGGGGCGGGGGCGCCACACCCCGGGCGCGCCGCCCGCGGGCCGGGCACTACCACCCTGCGCGCAGCGCGACGGATGTAAACGACAGGATCAACCTGCGTCGGGCAGGCGGAAGAACGTGCGCGTGGCAGCCGTGGCATTGGCCGCGGTCACCGCTACGTCTTCGCCACGGTCGCGGGCTAGTTCCTCGACGATGTGCGAGAGGAACATCGGTTCGTTGCGGCGATCCTTCGGCATCGGCTTCAGCGTACGCGGCAGCAGGTACGGCGCGTCGGTCTCGATCATCAGGCGGTTGGCCGGGATGTTCTTCACCAGTTCGCGCAGGTGCGCGCCACGGCGCTCGTCGCACAGCCAGCCGGTGATGCCGATGTACCAGTCCTGGTCCAGGTAATCGAACAGCTCGTCACGTTCGCCGGTGAAGCAATGCACCACCGCCGGGCCGAGGCGGCCTTCGAAGTTCTTCATCTGCGCCATGAAATCGGCATGCGCATCGCGCTGGTGCAGGAACAGCGGCTTGCCATTGTCCGCGGCCAGCTGCAGCTGGCGCTCGAACGCGCGGTGCTGCGCCGGGCGCGGCGAGAAATCACGGAAGTAATCCAGCCCGCACTCGCCCACCGCCACCACTTCCGGGTGCGCATGCAGTGCGCGCATTTCGGCGTCGCACTCCTCGGTGTATTCCACCGCGTGGTGCGGGTGCACGCCGGCGGTGGCGTACAGGAAACCGGAGTGCTGCTGGGCCAGCTGCACGGCCAGCGGGGAGTGCTCGCGGCTGGCGCCGGTGATGACCATCTGCACCACGCCGGCCTGCCGTGCACGGCCCAGGACGGCATCGCGGTCGCGGTCGAAGGAGTCGTGGGTCAGGTTGGCGCCGATATCGATCAGGTGCATGGTCATCGCGGGGGAAAAGTGCCCGCGCATTGTACCCGCGCCGGCCATGGCCCCTTATCCTTTGCACATGAACGCCCCGCTCTTCCCGATTTCCCCGCTGCTGCCGCAGATCCAGCAGCACCTGGCCGCGCAGCCGCGGCTGGTGCTGGAAGCGCCGCCCGGCGCCGGCAAGACCACCCAGGTGCCGCTGGCCCTGCTCGATGCGCCGTGGCTGCAGGACCGGAAGATCATCCTGCTGGAACCGCGCCGTGTGGCCGCACGCAGCGCCGCGTTGTTCATGGCGCGGCAGCTGGGCGAAGAGGTGGGCGGCACCGTCGGCTACCGCATCCGCTTCGAGAACAAGATCTCGGCGCGCACCCGCATTGAAGTGGTCACCGAGGGCATTCTGACCCGCATGCTGCAGGATGACCCGATGCTGGAAACGGTCGGCGCGATCCTGTTCGATGAATTCCACGAGCGCCACCTCAGTGGCGACCTCGGCCTGGCCCTGGCGCTGGACGTGCAGGCGCAGCTGCGCGACGACCTGCGCCTGGTGGTGATGTCGGCCACGCTGGATGGCGAGCGCCTTGCCCGTTTCCTCGATGCGCCGCGCCTGAGCAGCGAAGGCCGCAGCTATCCGGTGGCGGTCAGCCATTTCCCGGCGCGCCGCGATGAGGCACTGGAGCTGCAGGTGCGCCGCGCGGTGCAGCAGGCCCTGGCCGAGCATCCCGGCGACCTGCTGGTGTTCCTGCCCGGCCAGCGCGAGATCGCGCGCGTGCAGGCGGGCCTGCAGGAATCGCTGGACGGCAGCCTGGAGGTGCTGGCGCTGCACGGCGAGCTGCCGGTGGAACAGCAGGCCCGCGTGCTGCAGGTCGCCAGCGATGGCCGCCGCCGCGTGGTGCTGGCCACCAACGTGGCCGAATCTTCGGTGACCCTGCCCGGCGTGCGCGTGGTGATCGACAGCGGCCAGGCGCGCGAGCCGCGCTACGACCCCAACAGCGGCTTCACCCGGCTGGACGTGGTGGCCATCGCCCAGGCTTCGGCCGACCAGCGCGCCGGCCGTGCCGGACGCGTGGCCGAGGGCGTGGCGTGGCGGCTGTGGCCGCAGTCGCAGCGGCTGGAGCCGCAGCGCCGCGCCGAGATCGACCAGGTGGAACTGGCCGGGCTGGCACTGGAACTGGCGGCCTGGGGCAGCAGCGACCTGCGTTTCCTCGATCCGCCGCCGTCCGGCCCGATGGCCGCCGCACGCGAACTGCTGCAGCGCCTGGGCGCACTGTCGGACACCGGCGCGATCACCGCACTCGGTCGCCGCGTACTGGCGCTGGGCACCCACCCGCGCATGGCGGCGATGCTGCTGGCCGCGCCCGATGCGCGCGCACAGGCGCTGGCCGCCGATCTGGCCGCGCTGCTGGAAGCACGCGATCCGCTGCGCCAGGGCGGCGATGCGGTGGCCGCACGCTGGCGTGCGCTGGCGGCATTCCGCAACGGTCGTGCGCCGTCCGATGCCAACCGCAGCGGCCTGGCCGCCATCGATGCGGCCGCCAAGCAGTGGCGCCGACGCCTGCGCTGCGAGGCGACGCCGCCCAGCAGCATCGAAGCGCATGAGCTGGGTGATCTGCTGGCCCACGCTTTCCCCGACCGCATCGGTTTCCAGCACCCCAGCGATCCGCTGCGCTACCTGCTGGCCAACGGCCGCAGCGCGCGCCTGCATGAACTGAGCGACCTGCGCGGCGAGCCGTGGCTGGTGGTCAGCGAGCTGCGCTATGAAGCACGTGATGCCCTGCTGCTGCGCGCCGCGCCCGTGGATGAAAACGCGTTGCACGCGGCATGGCCGCAGCGCTTCGTCACCGAGGACACCGTGCGCTGGGACAGCGAGCGCCGCGCCCTGGTGGCCCTGCGCGAGACGCGCTTCGACCGCATCGTGCTGGACAGCCGCTCGGCCGGCCGCGTCGATCCGCAGCATGCCGCGCAGGCACTGACCGATGCGGTGGCCGAGCTCGGCCTGTCGGCGCTGCCGTGGACCGAGGGCCTGCGCCAATGGCAGGCGCGGGTGGAATCGCTGCGCCGCTGGATGCCCGAGCTCGGCCTGCCCGACTGCAGCGACGGCGCCCTGCTCGCCACGCGCGCGCAATGGCTGCAGCCGGCCTTCGCCGGCAACACGCGGCTGGATGCCCTGGACGAGAGCAGCTTCGCCGAAGCGCTGAAGTCGCCACTGGAATGGTCGCAGCGGCAGCTGGTGGAGCGCCATGCGCCGACCCGCATCACCGTGCCCTCGGGGCTGGAACGACCGATCAGCTATGCGCTGGACAGCGAGAGCGGTGAACCACTGCCGCCGGTGCTGGCGGTGAAGCTGCAGGAACTGTTCGGCCTGGCCGACACCCCGCGCATCGCCGATGGCCGCGTACCGCTGACCCTGCACCTGCTGTCGCCGGGCGGCCGCCCACTGCAGGTCACCCAGGACCTGCGCAACTTCTGGGAAAACACCTATGCCGAGGTGAAGAAGGAGATGAAGGGCCGCTACCCGCGCCATCCGTGGCCGGACGACCCGTGGACGGCGACGGCGACGCACCGGGCCAAGCCGCGCGGCACCTGACGGCGGGGGGGGGGCCCCTTTGGGTGGGAAGGGGTACCCCCCCCCCCGGGCGGGGGGGGGATTGAAGGGGGTTGGGGGCCGGATCCGGCCCCCCGCCCGGCAGAACCGGTTGACGGGGGCCC
>NZ_JBRRCR010000051.1:0-29229 GCF_056759115.1 Stenotrophomonas sp. STEN087
GCCCGCGGCAAGGAGGGCAAGGTGGCCATCGTGGCGGTGATGCGGAAGATGCTGGTGATCCTCAACGCCCGCGTGCGCGACGCTGAAAGCGGACCGATCCCCGCTTAACAGACGCGTATCTGGGCATCCTCAGAGGCTGCCGGCCAGCGGCCGGCACTACCGTGCGCGTCTGCTGGAAGGGCTGGCGCCCCTCCGGCAACACAGTTGCTCCATGGGTGAGGGCGCTTTGATTGCGAAGCACTGCTTCGCAAGCGCCCGAACGCCCAGCCGCCAGCGGCTGGGCCGGACCCCGGAGGGGGGTTCACGGCGTCCCCGCAAACCCACAGTGCCCCGCCAACCCTCGGATAGCCCGCTCTTGCCTTTGACGTTGCGGTGGCTTGAAGCAGGTGCAGGGCTGCAAGCCCTGCCGGACAACCCCCCTACTTCCGCGGCAGGTAGGTCACCAGCGAAAGATCGTGCCGGCTCTCCGGCACCAGCGCCACGTACTGCAGGTCCAGCAACCCGCGCGTGGGATGCATCAGCTTCTTGGCCCCCTCGTCGAAACGACGGACGTCATGCTCCGGCCACCATAGGCGGAACTGCTCGCTCTGCGCCGAAATGTCCTCGGCCAGCGCCAGGAACGGCGCCTTGTCCGGCGCCTGCGCCATCGCCGCCCGGAACCCGGCCAGCAGGCCGCGGCTCATTTCTTCCCAGTTGAGGATGCGTTCGCGGTAAGGCGCGTACAGGAACATCAGCCACAGCGTGTTGCGCTGGTTCGGCGGGAACTGGCTGTAATCCACGAACAGATCGGCAATGGCCGCGTTCCAGGCCAGGATGTCGAAGCGCGTGTTACGGACGTAGGCAGGGATCGGCTGCATCGCCTCCACCAGCTGGCGCAGGCCGTCAGTCACGCTTTCGTCCGGTGACTCCAGCGGCACGCCGTAACCGGACAGCGCGAAGGCGTACGCGCGCTCGTCATCGCTCAGGCGCAGCACCGTGGCCAGGCGTTCGAGCACTTCGGGCGAGGCACGCACTTCGCGGCCCTGCTCGATCCAGGTGTACCAGCTGACACTGACCCCGATGGCCAGCGCCACTTCCTCGCGCTTCAGACCCGGGGTGCGCCGACGCCCGGCCGGCAGGCCAAGCGTGGCGGGGTCGACACGGGCGCGGCAGGCTTTCAGGAAGCCGCCCAGTTCCTTGCGTTCACTCTCGCTGCGCATCATCGCTACCGCCGCACTTGTTGTAGCGTCGAGCCATGCTCGACGCATCTGCCAGCCCGCGAAAAGAAGCCGAGCATGGCTCGGCTCTACAGAAAGCCGATTCAGCCGCCCTCGGCATTGCGCACGAGGGCGATGATATCCGCGCAGGCGCGTGGATCAGGCATCGATGCGCTTGGAACCCACGGCCAGGCCGGCCTTCAGGCTGGCCTCGACGAACTCGTCCAGGTCGCCGTCGAGCACCTTCTGCGTGTCCGAACGCTCGATGCCGGTGCGCAGGTCCTTGATACGGCTCTGGTCGAGCACGTAGTTGCGGATCTGGCTGCCCCAGCCGATGTCGGACTTGGTGGCTTCCACCGCGTCCTTCTCGGCGTTGCGCTTCTGGATCTCCAGCTCGTACAGCTTGGCGGCCAGCATCTTCATCGCGTTGTCGCGGTTCTGGTGCTGGCTGCGGCCGGTCTGGCAGGCCACGACGATGTTGGTCGGGATGTGGGTGATACGCACCGCCGACTCGGTCTTGTTCACGTGCTGGCCACCGGCACCGGACGAGCGGTACACGTCGGTACGCAGGTCGGCCGGGTTGATGGTGATATCGATGTTGTCATCGATTTCCGGCGACACGAACACCGAGGTGAAGCTGGTGTGGCGGCGGTTGTCCGAGTCGAACGGCGACTTGCGCACCAGGCGGTGCACGCCGGTCTCGGTCTTCAGCCAGCCATAGGCGTAATCGCCTTCCACGCGCAGCGTCGCCGACTTGATGCCGGCCACGTCGCCGCCGGACACTTCCATCAGCTCGGTCTTCCAACCGCGCGATTCGCACCAGCGCAGGTACATGCGCAGCAGGATTTCCGCCCAGTCCTGGGCTTCGGTACCACCGGCACCGGCCTGGATGTCGACGAACGCCGCGGCATTGTCCATCTCGCCGGAGAACATGCGCTGGAATTCCAGCTTCTCGACGTGCGCCTGGTGCTTGTCCAGATCGGCGACCACGGCCAGGGCGGTATCTTCGTCCTGTTCGGATTCAGCCAGTTCCAGCAGTTCGGTCGCATCGGTCAGGCCGTCGAGCACCGCGGCGATGCCGCCCACGGTCTTCTCCAGGCTGGAGCGTTCACGGCCCAGGTTCTGCGCGTATTCGGCGTTGTTCCAGACGTCGGGGCTTTCCAGCTCCCGCGTTACTTCTTCGAGACGCTCTTTCTTGGCGTCGTAGTCAAAGATACCCCCTGAGCGACACCACACGATCGGTCAGATCGGTGATGCGCTGGCGGACAGGATTCAGTTCGATCATGTCGGCGGTTATGCACTAAATAGATGACTGCCAATGATACCGCAGGCCGGGGTTCGCGGCATGAGGGGGCCGACGGTAGAGTCGACTGCCAGTCGACTATCGCGCGCAGCGCGGGCTTCACCGGAACCTGAACGAACAGCAGTCGACTGACAGTCGACTCTACCCGCCGACGCTACCCGCCGGCCCCACCCGCCCCGGCCAGCGCCTGCCGCAGCAGCGGCAACTGCCGCCGGCTGCACGGCACCTTCGCCCCGTCAGCCATGTGCAGCAGGGCCTCACCGCCGTCCAGTGGCTCGATCGAACGCAGCTGGCCGCGGTGGATCAGCCAGCTGCGGTGCGGGCGCAGGAAAACGGCCGGGTCCAGCCGCTGCTCCAGCGCCGCCATGGTGATGCGCAGCGGGTAATCGTGGCCGCGCACCCGCAGGTTCACGTAGTTGCCGGCGGCCTGGGCGTACTCCACATCGCCGGTAGCCACCAGGAACTCCTTGCCCAGCTTGCGTACCAGAAAGTGCTGCGGGCGCTCGACCGGTTCGACCGGCGGGCCGTCGTCGGGCGGCGCCAGCAGGTGCGCCTCACCCTGCCGCTGGCGACCGAACCAGGCCACCGCATGCACGGCCACCACCAGCAGGCTGTAGGTCTGCACGTCCTTGAAGAACTCGTAGAACCACTGCGCCGGCCAGTCGCCATAGGTGTAGTGCTGGCCGATCACGGCAAAGGCCAGCTTGCGCAGCAGGACCATGGCGCTGACGTGCAGCAGCCACCAGGCAATGCCACCCAGCACATAGAAGCCGATCCGGCGGCGCCAAGTGTCTGCATGCAGCGGCCAGCGCCGCGCGGCGGCATGCAGCAGGGCCAGCAGGCCGAGGCTGGCCAGCGCACTGCTGAACTCCTCGATCGAGGTTGCCCCTGCCGGGAAGGCCTCGCCGTCACGCAACGCCCGCATCCACTTCACCAGCACATTGGCGACCGCAGTACCCAGGAACAGCACCGCCCAGAACACGGCGGTCAGCCCTGGGCGATGCGGACGCTCTGCAGCTGGGACGGGCAACGCCGCCGGATCTCCACTTTCCATGCCGCCATTGTTGCCCATCCGGCCCTGCGCGCATCCGCCATTGGTCCCTGCCACCCCACCATTGGCCCCAGCGCGGCCGCCATTGCGCCCCTCCCGCTGGTGGACAAGGCCAGGCAGGCGGACGCTGCAGCTTCTTTCCGATGCCCGCCGCCCATGCACCGTCGCCACGATCTGGACACCCTGCGCATCGCCGCCTTTGCGCTGCTGATCCTCTACCATGCCGCCATGGCCTATGTGGCCGGCTGGGATTTCCACCTCAAGAGCGCTTACACCGCCGAGTGGCTGCAATGGCCGATGATCGCGATGAACCGCTGGCGGATGCCGCTGCTGTTCGCCATCAGCGGCATCGCCCTGGGCCTGTCGCTGCCCGAGCACGGGTGCTGGCGGCACACGCTGCGCAGATGCTGGCGCCTGCAGCTGCCGCTGTTGTTCGGCATCGTCGCGGTGGTATCCCTGCAGGCCTACTACGAGGCCCTGGACAAGGGCGACGTGGCGCCGGGGCTGGCCCGGTTCCTGTGGCGCTACTGGCAGTTCCAGCCGTGGCCGGGCGCGCATTTCAGTGGCGCCGCCTATGGCTTCACCTGGAACCACCTCTGGTACCTGGCCTATCTGCTGCCCTACACCGTGCTCGCGGTGGTGCTGGCCAGCCTGCTGCGACCGCTGGGTGGGGCGCTGCCGCGCTGGCAGATCAGCGACCGTGTGCTTGGCGCACTGCTGCTGGTGCTGCCGGTGGCCTGGCTGGCCTGGGCGCTGCTGGTGTTGATGCCACGCTGGCCGCCCACCCACGCGCTGCTGGACGACGTCTATGTGCACGCCGAGTCGCTGCCGCTGTTCCTTGGCGGCTTCATGGCTTCACGCTGGCAGCGGGGCTGGGAGCTGCTGGTCCGCGGGCGCCGGCTGACCCTGGCGCTGGCCGTGCTGGGGCTGTGCCTGGAACTGGGCATCCGCGCACTGGCCCGGCTGCCGCATGTGGGCGACGTCGACGCCTGGGTACTGGCACTGCCGTGGGGCCAGACCGAACGCATCGGCCGTGCGCTCTATACCTGGTGCATGCTGCTGGCCCTGTTCGGCTGGGGCCGGGTGCTGCTGTACCGCCCGTGGCCAGGGCTGGGCTATTGCCGGCAAGCGGTGTTCAGCTGGTACATCCTGCACCAGACCGTGCTGATCGCGCTGCTGTATGCACTGCGCCCACTGCAGCTTGGCCCGTGGCTGGAACCCGCCCTGCTGGTGGCCGGCACCATCGGCGGCTGCCTGCTGATCCACGAACTGCTGGTCCGTCGCGTGCGCTGGCTGCGCCCGCTGTTCGGCCTGCGCAACGACGCCTCATCGCTGCCCGTGGCACGTGTTGCGCCGGTGTAGAGCCGGGTCCACACTCGGCTGCTTCGGTCATGAGCCGAGCATCGGCTCAGCTCTACCTGGCCGGATTACCAACGGATGATGAGGACAACGGATGTTCCAGACGCAGTGGCACCTGTGGTTGCAGCACACCTTCGACGCCGACTGGTTCCTGTCGGTGATGCAGTTCATCAGCCTGCTCGGCTATGAAATGGCCTACACCGCGCTGATCCTGGTGTGTGCGTTCGGTGCACGCCTGCGCGCCGGCCTCTGCGTGATGCTGGCGGTGCTGCTGATGGCCTGCACCACGCATGCGATCAAGCAGAGCGCCGCCCTGCCCCGCCCCTCCGACGTGGATGCGGCGGTGCTGGACAAAGGCGAGCCTTCGCACCCGTTCGTGGTGGATGGCGGCGGCCATACCTTCTGGGCACTGCCCGATGCGCAGGCCACCGCGATGCTGCGGGCGCAGCCGCACGCCGACTATGGCTTCAACAGTGGTCACGTGGGCATCACTACCGCGGCGGGCGTCGCCCTGCTGCTGGCATTCGGCATCCGCCGCCGCTGGCTGCGCTGGACGCTGGTGCTGGGCTGGCCCCTGCTGATGGCGATCTCGCGCATGTATCTGGGCCGGCACTTCCTGGCCGATGTGCTGGCCGGTTGGTTGATAGGTGTCGGCGTCGCTCTGCTGGCGTGGCAGTTGATGCCTGGGCTGCGTGGAGAACGGCGCTGGCAGCTGCCGGTGCTGCTGGGCCTGGGCGTGACGTTGTCGTGGGCCTCGTTGTGGACGCCCCTGGTACCGCTGGGTGAAGCCTCGCGCCTGCTCGCACTTGCCCTGCTGGTGGCGTGGCTGCAGTGGCGCGGCTGGCCGGCCGATCCGCAGGGTGTCGTGCAGCGGGTGCTGCGCGTGTTGGCCGTGGTGGTGGTCTACCTGTTGGCGCGGCCGGCCGTTGGCTGGCTCGCAGACATCATTTCGCTGCCGGATGCACCGGTTACGGCATTGTTGTGGCACACCGTAGGCACGCTGCTGATCCTCGGTGGAGGCATTGCGCTGGCACGGTGGATTCCGCGCAGGGCCGCCGGCACCTGATACCCAACCTCACGGCAATTGCAATTATTCGCATTGAATGTGCCACCGCACCTTGCGACTCTCCCCGGTCGACTTCCACACAGGAACGTGTTCTATGCGTCGAGGCCCGCAATCGCGCCAGATCCGGCCACAGGCGTCACGATGACATCCAACCTGCAACCGCTACTTGAACTCACCGACGATGAGCTGAGCCATGGGACCATCTTCCGCTTCCCTGGAGTGTGGCCCCACGAAGAAATGGTCGATCTCATGCTGTTCGATAATCCTGATGAGCAGCGTCCTCATGGACTCATCGTCTGCACAGGGCATAAGGCTGGACTGATCCTGGTGCTTCTTCCACGAGAATCCGCGAGTCCAAATGGGCGCAGCGTGCGCACTGAATGGCTCGTCTCGGAATGGACACACTGGGTCTACGCGGATTGTCCGGTCGAGAAGGTCCAAGTCCTTCGCCGCTATCCCGCACCGATCCCGGGAGAAACGTAGAGTCGAGCCAGCTCGACTTTGCGCGGGCGAATGGCAGCCACGCATGGCGTGGCTCTACTCCAAGGCAGCCCGCCGCGCATCGTAGATCCACGCCATGCGTGGATGAATCGGGCGAGGTAGCGCCGGGCCATGCCCGGCGGACGCGGTGGATTCCACGCAGCCACGCATGGCGTGGCTCTACCGCACCTCGAACTCGCCCACCAGCACAGTCTCCGCGCGATCCTTCAATCGCATGGTGACCATCTGGTCCTTCTGCCGCGGCGTGCCCCAATGGGTGGTCAGCCGCAACATCAGGGTGGTCGCGCCGGTCACCAGCTGCTGGCGGCTGCCGAAGTAGTTGGCCTCCACCTTGTACCTGCCGGGCTTGGCATCGCGCAGCGAGAACTGCTCGGGGCCGTAGCCGCCGGTGAAGTCCTGCGACATCTGTCCGCCCTGGTAGGTCAGCCGGTTGCCGTAGTACGCGCGCTCGCCGTTGGGGTCGGTCACCCACAGGTCCATGTCGCTGTTGTCGGCGTCCCAGGCCAGCACCACGCGCAGGTCCAGCGGCATCGCCTGCAGCAGGCGTGGATCGATGCCGCGGGTATCGAGCGTCGGCCGGCTGCGTGACACCAGGTTGGTCAGCTCATCCAGCGCGATCAGGGCGATGCCATCGAAACGGCCATCCCACGGACGCACCACCACCTGGTACAGCGGCTCCAGCGCCTGTTGCGGCTTGCCGGCTGCGGCCAGCGCCAGGCCGAGATCGCGGAAGCTCTGCGGCTCCTCCTGCCCCATCGCCAGCACCTGTTCGAACACCGGCACGGCCAGCGCGGGCGCGTCGGCCTGCAGCAAGCGGTAGCCGAGTACGCGCAGCAGGTGGCGGTTGTCCAGGTCCATCTCGGCCAGGTTGGACAGCACGCGCAGCGCCAGCTCGCGCTGGTGCTGCTGCAGCAGCAGATCGGCGACGTCGAGGAAGAACGCGCTGCTGTCGGCATGCGCGGCACGCTCGGCCAGGTAGCGGTCATACAGCTGGGCGGGCGGCCCCTGGCGCAGGCGACGGGCCACCGGCGAATCCGGCTGCCATGCCGCCAGCTGGATGCCGAGCTGGCCGTTGTTTGCCGGCGCCGCCTCATCCTCGATCGCCGACCCGGTCACCGCGATGGCATCCAGGGATGTGGCGGCCGCCGGGGCCTGACGGCGTGCACGGGCGGTCTCCATCCGCGATTCGGCGGCCACCATGGGTGCGGGCGGCGGCGCAGGTGCGGCCGGTGCGGGCGCGGCGAGCAGTGCCATCGGTGCACTGGCGGCCGATTGGTCGTGGAGGATCTCCTTCGCCGCAGACGGCGGCGCCTGCTTCGGCCAGCTGCGGTTCCACCACTGCTGGCGCTCCTTCCACTGTGCGGCCACCTTGTCGAGCCTGCGGCGGTCCTCGGCTGCACGGTCAGCGACCTGGCGCGCATAGCCGCGGTCATAGTCGGCGCGCAGCGCACCGGCCGGGCGGATCGCGTAGCGCAGGTAGTCCTGCAGGGTTTCCAGCACGATCAGCGAGGTATCCGGGCCCACCAGCCCGAACTGCTGCGACAGGCGCTGCATCGCTTCACGGTTGCTGCGCCGGTCCACCGCCAGCTGCTGCAGGCGCGCCTGCGCCCACAGGCCAGCCAGCAGGTCGCCATCGTCGCTGCGGGGGGTCGACGGTAGCGCCTGCCATTTGCCCCCATCGACGCGCACGCGCATCGGCACGCCCTCGGCCGCGAGGCGAGCATGCAGCCACAGCCAGCCCTGCGCTTCGCTGCGGCGATCGATCACCACATCCTGCACGCCACGCCCGGCGTCGATCTGGATATCCAGCGGCGCGGACAGCAGTTCGCGCGCGGCAGCCTGCAGGTCATTGCCCAGCGCCACGAAACGGCCGCCGTGGGCCTCGCTCCAGCCACGCAGACGGGTGACATCCGTGCGTGCGCCGGCACTGCTGATCGCGAACAGGCGCTGGCCAGCGGCAAGCGTCGGCAGTGCTTCCGGGCCGTAGGTCAGCAGCCCATCACTGACCAGCAGGTATTCCTTTACGCCGGGCTGCGGCTGCCAGTTGGCCAGCGCGCTGGCGCCGTCCGGCCGTACCTGCTGCAGCGCCTGGCGCAGCGCGCTCCAGTCGCCCTTGCGGATGCGGAACCGCCGCTCGGCCTCGG
Organism: Stenotrophomonas sp. STEN087; assembly: GCF_056759115.1. Classification (NCBI taxonomy): domain Bacteria; kingdom Pseudomonadati; phylum Pseudomonadota; class Gammaproteobacteria; order Lysobacterales; family Lysobacteraceae; genus Stenotrophomonas; species Stenotrophomonas sp. STEN087. The sequence continues at coordinate 8,621 of NZ_JBRRCR010000051.1, forward strand.
GGCGGTCGCGCAGCACGGTCAGCACGACATTGCCCTCGCCCATCGCCGCGAAGTAGCGGTCCAGCAGCGCGAACTCGCGGGTGCGGTCGCGCTGGCCGGCGGAACCGGAGCCATCCCAGAGCAGGCCGACCTCGCTCGGCACCGTGCGCGGCGCACGGTCAGCGGGCACCGGCAGCTGGGCCAGCAGGTAGTGACCGTCCTGCCACTTCGCCACCTGCACCTGCGACTGGCGCACCGCAGGCAGGGTCCACTGCAGCTGTGCCGGCAGTTGTGCGCCACGCCCCTGCCAGTGCAGCTGACCGCCCTGCAGGGCGAATGGCGCCTTGCCGGTAGTCGCAGCGCCTGCTGCCTGCAGATCCAGCTTTACCGAGCCCGCGCCTGCAGCGAACTGCAGCGGCAATGCCCATTGCCAGCCGTTACCGGCGTAGGCCAGCGGCTCACGCACCACCAGCTGCACGCGGCGGCTGCCGCCGGCCGGCAGCGGATACACGCGCAGGCGGAACTGGTTGCCCGCCGTCTGTTCCAGCAGGCCCGGATCGACGCTGCGGCGGGCGATCTCCTCGAACACCTGGCGGCCGCGATCCTTCGGCACCGGTACCGCCTCGCGCAGCTCGCCATTGATGTCCAGCGCGAAGCCGCTGATCTGCTGGCCATCCCCCAGCGGGAACTGCAGCTCGCCTTCCAGCACGCGGCTGTTGGGATTGTGGAATTCCAGGGTGATGCGGGTCTGCGCGATGCCGGCCTGGACCTCGCCTTCGATGCGGGCCTCGCGCAGCTGGATCGGCTGCTCGGCGGCCGGGGCGATCAGCAGCGGCGTGCTGGGCTGAGGCCGCGCGTGGCGGGGCGACTGCGCGTCAACGGGCCAGGCCGCCAGCACCAGCAGGATCAGGGGGGCACAGCGGGCAAAGACCATGGCACGGCTCCAGTGGGATCGTGGACGGTTCAACGCACCAACACGGCAGGTGGGGTTACGGGTCGAACGTGGATGCATTCCGCCGGGCATGGCCCGGCGCTACCGCTGCGTGCGGGGCCGCTGGTAGCGCCGGCGAGCGCGAAGCGCGGCGCTCCGCTGTCAGGCAGGAAGGCAGTGCTCCACGATCAGCTGGATCGCGGTGCCGCCGCGGTAATCATCGCAGGCCAGGCGGTAGGCCAGGTGTACGTGGCGGCTCGGTGCATTGCCGTGCCAGCCGCCGAAGTGGATGGCGTTGACCGTGCCCGGCAGGCCGGGCAGGCGCAGTTCCAGCTTCAGATGGCGCTCTTTCAGCACGCGCCAGTTGGCCACTTCGAAATGGCCGTCGAACAGCGGCTCGGGGAAGCCCTGCCCCCAGGGACCGGCCAGGCGCAGGGCGTCGGCATGGCGGTGGTCGAGTTCGTGCACACCCAGTTCGCCGTCGCTGAGCACATGCTGCTGCAGCGCGGCCGGGTCCAGCACTTCCTGCACGATGGCGACGAAGGCGGCCTCGAACGCGGGCAGATGCTCCAGGCGCATGCTCAAGCCGGCGGCCATCGCGTGGCCACCGAAGCGCTCGACCAGTCCGGGATGACGTGCGTCGACCAGTGCCAGTGCATCACGGATATGCAGGCCCGGGATGGAACGGGCCGACCCGCGCAGGGTGTCGGCGCCGGGCTCGGCGGGTGCGAAGGCGATCACCGGGCGATGCAGTCGGTCCTTCATCTTCGATGCGACCAGGCCGACCACGCCGGGGTGCCAGTCGGCATCGAACAGGCAGGCCGCCACCGGGCGCTCGCCCTCGGACTGCAGCACCACGCGCGACAGCGCCTGCTCGGCGTCGTCTGTCATCGACTGCTGCACGGCGCGGCGCTCGGCGTTGATCTGCTCCAGGGTCTGGGCGATGTCGCGGGCCTGGCGCGGATCTTCGGTCAGCAGCAGGGCAATGCCGAGCGCCATGTCCTCGAGGCGGCCGGCCGCATTGAGGCGTGGGCCGAGCGCGAAACCAATGTCGGTGGCCGTCAGCCGTGCGGCATCACGACCGCTGGCTTCGATAAGCGCTTTCAGGCCGACGCAGGCATGGCCTGCACGCAGCCGACGCAGGCCGGCGCTGACCAGGGCGCGGTTGTTGGCATCCAGCACAACCAGATCGGCGACGGTACCGACTGCCACCAGATCCAGCAGCGTGGTCAGGTCCGGACCCTTGCCATCGGCGAAGACACCGGCTTCGCGCATCTGCCGGCGCAGGGCCATCAGCACATAGAAGATGACGCCGACACCGGCCAGCGATTTGCTGGGGAAGTCGTCGCCCTCCAGGTTCGGGTCGACGATGACATCGGCCGGTGGCAGCAGCGGTCCCGGCAGATGGTGGTCGGTGACCAGCACCTGCCAACCACGCGCCTTGGCGGCGTTGACGCCGGCATGGCAGGCAATGCCGTGGTCGACGGTGACCAGCAGGTCCGGCTGCAGTTCGGCCAGCTCCTCCACCAGCGAGGGCGACAGGCCGTAGCCGTGCACCATGCGGTTGGGCACGGCATGGAACACATGCTGTGCGCCGAGCATGCGCAGGCCGCGCACGCCGACCGCGCAGGCGGTGGCGCCATCGCAATCAAAATCGCCCACCACCAGGATGCGCTTGTCGTTGGCGATGGCCTCGACCAGCAGCGCGACCGCCGCGTCGATGCCGGTCAGCAGCTCAGGCGCATGCAGGTTGCCCAGCCGCGGCAGCGCAAGGTCCGGCGTGGTCGCGCCGCGGCTGGCGTACAGGCGGGCCAGCAGCGGCAGCGTGTCGTCGGGCCATGCACCAGGCTGCACCGGCTCGCGGCGCAGGATCATCGGGGTATCGGACACAGGCAGCGCAGCATCGGCGGCAAGGGACATCGGCATCGCCGGGTTGCGGAAGACGTCACCATGATAGCGCGGGGTCAGACCCCTCTGCCCGCAGAGGGCTCTGACCCCATCGGAAGCATTTGGAGCCCGGGGTTGGACCCCTCTGCCTGCAGAGGGCTCTGACGCCGTCTGAAGCATTTGGAATCCCCCGCCGTTTCTTCCATGCTTGCCGGCCCCGAAACGGATTTCTGTCCATGCGCCACATTCTGTTCCTGGCCCTCGCCCTCGCCCCGGCCGCCCACGCCGCCACGCCCGAGCCGAAGGCCGGCGTGGAGTTCGAGCACAACGACTGGTCGCTGGCCTGTGACAACACCCGCACCTGCCGCGCCGTGGGTTACAGCGCTGAAGAGCCCGGCAACCTGCTCAGCCTGATGCTGGAACGTGCAGGTGGCCCCAATGCGCCGGTGATCGCGCGCCTGCGCAATGGCGAGGATGGTGAAAGCCCGATGCCGACCGGCGCGCTGCGCCTGCGCCTGAATGGCAAGGACCTGGGTCCCGTGCAGGACACCGGCAATGCCGAGAAGGTGTTGCTGAAGCAGGCGCAGACCGATGCCCTGGTCGCCGCCCTGCCCCGCAAGGCGCGCATCGAGATCGTCGATGGCAAGGGCAAGCTGTGGCCGATCTCCGACAGCGGCGCCACGGCCGTGCTGTTGAAGATGGATGAGGCGCAGGGTCGGCTGGGAACGCCTGGTGCGCTGGTGCGCCGTGGCGACAAGGCGGAAGCGAGCGTGCCGGCAGCACTGCCGGTGCCGGTGATCGTGCGTGGTGCGCTGTTGGCACCGCGCAGCACGGATGCGGCATTGACCAAGGTGCCAGCGCTGCGCAAGGCGATGATCGCTGCGCTTCCGGATGCCGACGAATGCATGCGCGTAAGCGAGGGCGAGCAGGATGAGATCGAGATCCAGCGGCTTGATGCCGGGCATGTGCTGGCCAGCACCAGCTGCTTCAGGGGGGCATACAACTTCAGCAGCGGCTACTGGGTGGTACAGGACAAGGCGCCGTACCAGGCGCAGTTCGTGACCTCCGATGCGGAGGACTTTGATCGGGAGTCGCGCCTGCTGCAGGGGCGCTTCCGTGGCCGCGGCATCGGCGACTGCATTTCCGGCCATGACTGGGCGTGGGATGGCGCGCGCTTCGTGAAGAGCAGTGAGTTCACGACCGGCCAGTGCCGCGGCATGCCGGGCGGGCATTGGCAGCTGCCGACCGTTGTCAGCACGGTGAAGTAGTGCCGGCCGCTGGCCGGCAACCGCGACAAACATCGGGGTCAGAGCCGTTTCCCCAAGGAAAACGGATCCGACCCCGCTCATCCGACCCCGCTCAATCGTGCAGCTGGCGGGGCTTTTTCCAGAACTGCCAGCGCTGGCGCTTGTCCAGCTGGAACTGCAGGCCGTCTTCGAAATCCAGCACCAGGCGCTGCAGCTCACCGCGCTGCAAGGCCACCAGCAGCGGGCGGATGGCATCGTAGCCCAGCTGCTGCAGCGAACGCAGCTGGCGCAGGTCGACCAGGGCATCGACGGACTGCTCGCCATCCACCGATACGCCGGCGGCCTGGGCCAGGCCCTGCAGCAGGGCATCGCGGCTGCGCACCTGCACGTGCTGCGTGGTCACAGACACCGGCATCACGCCGCCGCCCCAGAACCACAGGGAATTGATCGGCTGCTGGCCCTGTGCGGCACGCTGCTGGTTCCACGAATGGTTGTGCAGCAGCACCTGCGCCTCGGTCATCAAGGCACGCCAGCGACGGCCAGCCTCGCCTTCGGGCAGGTGCGAGAACAGGTCATCGCCCAGCACGTCGTCGGGGCTGTCGAAGGTCGGCAGGTCGATGTCGATCGGCAGGCGCAGGTACCAGCGCGCCGGGTCCGGCGCATCCAGCACGAAGCCGACATCGGCGAACAACGGCTGCAGCACCGGCAGCAGCGCAAGGCTGTCGGCCAGGGTCGGCCGCAGCGTCTCGCCGTGGCCCATCATCCGCGCACCGTGCATGTCCGGCACCATGCAGGCCGGATCGGCGCGCAGCCAGCACGCGCCAGCGGCATCGCCGACATCGCGCTGGCGGGTCAGTGCGGCGACCGGCCAGTGCGGCGCGGCCACGGTGAAGTGGCGCTGCAGCTGGGCGCGCTCACCCGCATCCCGCTGCACGGCGGTGGCGCGGCCCAGGGCGCGCGCCACCTCGTCTGGCAGTGCAGCCGCTGCAAAGCGGCTGCGTGCCGGCAACAACAGGGTCGCCGTTGCCACCCGGTCAGGCCACGTAGCTGACGCTGACGATCTCGTACTCGCGCTGGCCGGCCGGGGCGTCGATCACGATCGAATCGCCTTCCAGCTTGCCGATCATCGCGCGCGCCACCGGCGAGGAAATGGCGATCAGCCCCAGCTTGATGTCCGCTTCCAGGTCACCGACGATCTGGTACTTCTTCTCTTCGTCGGTTTCCACGTCGGCCAGGGTCACGCTGGCGCCGAACACCACCTTGGAGCCGGCATTGAGCTTGCTCACGTCGATGATCTCGGCGTGCGACAGCTCGCCTTCCAGCTGCTTGATGCGGCCTTCGATGAAGCCCTGTTCCTCGCGCGCGGCGTGGTACTCGGCGTTCTCCTTCAGGTCGCCGTGCTCACGCGCTTCAGCGATCGCGGCGATCACCTTCGGGCGCTTGACCGACTTCAGGTGATCCAGTTCATCGCGCAGCTTCTGCGCGCCCTTCATCGTGATGGGGGCTCTCATGCATTCAACTCCTTGTGCAGCTCCTGCAGCGACCAGACGGGGCCGGTACCGCGGAATTCCAGTGAATCCACCAGCGCCTTGGCGCCGGCAATGGTGGTCGAATAGGTGACGCGGTGCTGGAGCGCCTCGCGACGGATCGAGAACGAATCGTTGATCGCGGCACGGCCTTCGGTCGTGTTGACGATGTAGACGATCTCGCCATTCTTGATCGAGTCGACGATGTGCGGACGACCTTCGACCACCTTGTTGATGATCTCGCAGTCCATGCCGTGCTGCTGCAGCCACGCGGCGGTGCCACGGGTAGCGACCAGGCTGTAGCCACGCGCCAGCAGCGCCTTGGCCACCGGCAGCACGCGCTTCTTGTCCGGGTCACGCACCGAGACGAAGGCCTTGCCGACCGGCGGGGCCTTGATGCCGCCCGCTTCCTGCGCACGCGCGAAGGCGGCGTTGAAGGTGCGACCGACGCCCATCACTTCACCGGTGGAACGCATTTCCGGCCCAAGGATCGGGTCGACGCCCTGGAACTTGGCGAACGGGAAGATCGCTTCCTTCACCGAGTAGTAGTCCGGCACGATCTCTTCGGTCGCGCCCTGCTCGGCCAGGGTCTTGCCGGCCATGCAGCGCGCGGCGATCTTGGCCAGCGCCATGCCGGTGGCCTTGGACACGAACGGCACGGTACGCGAGGCGCGCGGGTTCACTTCCAGCAGGTAGATGGTGTCATCGCCATCGTCGTTGGTCTGGATGGCGAACTGGGTGTTCATCAGGCCGACCACGTTCAGGGCCTTGGCCAGCTCCACCACCTGGCGGCGCAGCTCGGCCTGGGTCTTGGCCGACAGCGAGTACGGCGGCAGCGAGCACGACGAGTCACCGGAGTGCACGCCGGCTTCTTCGATGTGCTCCATCACGCCACCGATCAGGACGTTGCCGTCCTTGTCGGCGATGATGTCCACGTCCACTTCCACGGCGTTGTCCAGGAAGCGGTCCAGCAGCACCGGCGAATCGTTGGACACCTTCACCGCGTCGCGCACGTAGCGGGCCAGGTCGGATTCGCCGTAGACGATCTCCATCGCACGGCCGCCCAGCACGTAGCTCGGGCGCACCACCAGCGGGTAGCCGATCTCACGGGCCAGCAGCAGGGCTTCCTGGTCGTTGCGTGCAATGCGGTTCGGCGGCTGCTTCAGCTTCAGCGAATCAACCAGCTGCTGGAAGCGCTCGCGGTCTTCGGCCAGATCGATCGAATCCGGGCTGGTGCCGATCACCGGCACGCCGTTGGCTTCCAGCGCGCGCGCCAGCTTCAGCGGCGTCTGGCCGCCGTACTGCACGATCACGCCCTTCGGCTGTTCCAGTTCGACGATTTCCAGCACGTCTTCCAGGGTCAGCGGTTCGAAGTACAGGCGGTCGGAGGTGTCGTAGTCGGTCGACACGGTTTCCGGGTTGCAGTTGACCATGATGGTTTCAAAGCCATCCTCGCGCAGCGCCAGTGCCGCGTGCACGCAGCAGTAGTCGAACTCGATGCCCTGGCCGATGCGGTTCGGGCCACCGCCGAGGATCATGATCTTGTCGCGGTTGGTCGGCGCGGCCTCGCACTCGTCCTCGTAGGTCGAGTACAGGTAGGCGGTACCGGTGGAGAACTCACCGGCACAGGAATCGACGCGCTTGTAGACCGGGCGCACCTTGTGGGCACGACGCAGCGCACGGATGGCCGCTTCGTTGGTGCCGGTCAGCTGGGCCAGGCGGGCGTCGGAGAAACCGGCGCGCTTCAGCTTGCACAGGCGCGCGGCGTCCAGTGCGTCGATGCCACCGGCAGCAACTTCAGCTTCGGCCGCGATGATTTCCTCGATCTGGTCCAGGAACCAATGGTCGATGAAGGACAGCGCGTAGATCTCTTCCACGCTCATGCCGGCGCGGAACGCATCGGCCACGTAGAACAGACGCTCCGGGCCCGGGGCCTTCAGCTCGCGACGCAGGGTCTGCAGGTCGTCTTCATTGGTCAGGTCCAGGCCGGTCGGGTCGAAGCCGACCTTGCCGGTTTCCAGGCCACGCAGGGCCTTCTGCATCGACTCCTGGAAGGTGCGGCCCATCGCCATCACCTCGCCCACCGACTTCATCTGGGTGGTCAGGCGGGCATCGGCGGCCGGGAACTTCTCGAAGGCAAAACGCGGAATCTTGGTAACCACGTAGTCGATGGACGGCTCGAACGAGGCCGGGGTCAGACCGCCGGTGATTTCGTTCTTCAATTCGTCCAGGGTGTAGCCGACGGCCAGCTTGGCGGCGACCTTTGCGATCGGGAAGCCGGTGGCCTTGGAGGCCAGCGCCGAGGAACGCGACACGCGCGGGTTCATCTCGATGACGACCACGCGACCGGTGTTCGGGTTGATGCCGAACTGCACGTTCGAGCCACCGGTGTCCACGCCGATCTTGCGCAGCACGGCGATGGAGGCATCGCGCAGGCGCTGGTATTCCTTGTCGGTCAGGGTCTGCGCCGGGGCCACGGTGATCGAGTCACCGGTGTGCACGCCCATCGGGTCCAGGTTCTCGATCGAGCAGACGATGATGCAGTTGTCCGCGGTATCGCGGACCACTTCCATTTCGAATTCCTTCCAGCCCAGCACCGACTCTTCCACCAGCACTTCGGTGGTCGGCGACAGTTCCAGACCGCGGCTGACGATGTCGACCAGCTCTTCGCGGTTGTAGGCGATGCCGCCACCGCTGCCGCCCAGGGTGAAGCTCGGGCGGATGATGGTCGGGTAGCCGACGCGGGTCTGGATCTCCAGCGCCTCGTCCAGGGTGTGGGCGACGGCGGCGGTCGGGCACTCCAGGCCGATCTCACCCATGGCGACGCGGAACAGCTCGCGGTCTTCAGCCATGCGGATCGCTTCGCGCTTGGCGCCGATCAGTTCGACGTTGTACTTCTCCAGCACGCCGTTGTCGGCCAGGTCCAGCGCGCAGTTCAGCGCGGTCTGGCCACCCATGGTCGGCAGCAGTGCATCGGGCTTTTCCTTGGCGATGATCTTCTCGACCGTCTGCCAGTTGATCGGCTCGATGTAGACGGCGTCGGCCATCTCCGGGTCGGTCATGATGGTGGCCGGGTTGCTGTTGACCAGCACCACGCGGTAGCCCTCGTCACGCAGGGCCTTGCAGGCCTGGGCGCCGGAGTAGTCGAACTCGCAGGCCTGGCCGATGACGATCGGGCCAGCACCGATGATGAGGATGGTCTTGAGGTCAGTGCGCTTGGGCATTTTCTTCTCTAAGTCAGTACAGCGTGACAAGGGGGGTGATCGCACGCTGTCGATCAGGAATCTTGATCCGCAGCGCCGCGCCAGGGGCAGCAGCGATGCGGGGGCTTACGGTCCATCGCGACGCCACCGGCAAGCCGGCGGCGAACTGATCACGCCTTGCTCTGTTCCATCAGGGCCACGAAGCGGTCGAACAGCGGACCCACGTCGGTCGGGCCAGGCGACGCTTCCGGGTGACCCTGGAACGAGAACGCCGGCACGTCGGTGCGGGCGATGCCCTGGTTGGTGCCGTCGAACAGCGAACGGTGGGTCACGCGCAGGGTTGCCGGCAGGGTCGATTCGTCGACCGCGAAGCCGTGGTTCTGCGAGGTGATCATCACCCGGCCGTCGTCCAGGTCCTGCACCGGGTGGTTGGCACCATGGTGGCCGTGGCCCATCTTCATGGTCTTGGCGCCCGAGGCCAGGCCCAGCAGCTGGTGGCCCAGGCAGATGCCGAAGGTCGGGATCTTCACGTCGATGAAGGTCTTGATCGCTTCGATGGCGTAGTCGCACGGTTCCGGGTCACCCGGGCCGTTGGACAGGAACACGCCGTCCGGCTTCAGTGCCAGCACCTCGGCAGCCGGGGTCTGCGCCGGCACCACGGTCACTTCGCAGCCGCGCTCGGCGAGCATGCGCAGGATGTTGGTCTTCACGCCGAAGTCGTAGGCCACGACCTTGAACCTGGCCGGCACGCTGACGAACGCGTTGGCGTCCAGGTCCAGCTGGCCTTCGGTCCAGGTGTAGGTCTTCTCGGTAGTGACGACCTTGGCCAGATCCATGCCCTTCAGCCCCGGGAACTTGCGGGCGGCTTCCAATGCCTTTTCCACGTCGATGTCGCCGGCCATCAGCGCACCGTTCTGCGCGCCCTTCTCGCGCAGGATGCGGGTCAGCTTGCGGGTGTCGATGCCGGCGATGGCGACCACGCCACGCTGGATCAGCCAGTCCTGCAGCGACACCTGGCTGCGCCAGTTGCTGGGACGGCGCGGCACGTCGCGCACGATCAGGCCGGCCGACCACACCTTGGACGCTTCATTGTCCTGGTCGGTCATGCCGGTGTTGCCGATATGCGGATAGGTCAGCGTGACCATCTGCCGGGCGTAGGACGGGTCGGTCAACACTTCCTGGTAGCCGGTCATGGCGGTGTTGAACACCACCTCACCGACGGACAGGCCGGGCGCGCCTACGGATTCGCCCTCGAATACGGTGCCGTCTTCGAGGACGAGGATTGCGGCTTGGGTCACGGAAATCTCACTTTGGCTACCGAGGGGGCTGCCGAAGTCACGCCTGCGCTTCACGGAAATCCGGTTGCAAAAAAACGCGGACGTACGGTCTGGGACCGGTCCGGCTTTCGTGATTCGGCGAGTGCGAATTGTAGCGCTGCCGGGGCGCTCGCGCCAGCGGTTATATCGCTTTATGAACAGGCGATTGCGTATTCATTTCAATCCGGCAGCGTATGCGGGCCATTGGCAGGGGTCGGATCCTTTCCCGAACGGGAAAGGCTCTGACCCCTGGTGCCCCCAGATGGGGTCAGAGCCCTTTCCGTTGGAAAGGGATCCGACCCCGGGAATCAGCGCGCCGGACCGTCCAGCAGGTCCCGCACCCGGTAGCTGCCCGGCGCCCGCCCCTGCAGCTGGCGGGCGGCAAACAGCGCGCCGCGGGCGAAGATGTCGCGGTTGGTCGCGCGGTGCACCAGCTCGATGCGCTCGCCCTGGCCGGTGAACTGCACCAGGTGCTCGCCGATGATGTCGCCGGCGCGCAGGCTGGCGTAGTGCGGCTCCGCCCCGCCCCGCTGCGCGGCCGCGCCCAGGGTCAGCGCGGTACCCGACGGCGCATCCTTCTTCTGCGTGTGGTGCGACTCGACCACGTCGCAGTCCCAGCCGGCCAGCGCCTGTGCAGCGCGCTCGACCAGTTCATCCAGCACCGCCACGCCCAGGCTGAAGTTCGACGCCCAGACCAGCGGGATCGCGCCCGCGGCGGCTTCCAGGGCCTGCCGCTGCACGCTGGAAATGCCGGTGGTGCCCGACACCAGGCCCGCACCACGCTCCACGCACAGCGCCAGCATCGGGTCGAAGCCCTCGGGCAGGCTGAAATCGATCGCCACGTCGAACGCCGGCGCGCCTGCCAGTTCGCTGGCGGCGAAGAACGGCACGCCGTCGATCACGCGCTGGTCCGGTGCGCGGCCGGTCACGGCGGCCACGACCTGCAGGGTTTCGGGGTGTTCGGCAGCCAGGCGCAGCAGGGCCTGGCCCATGCGCCCGGAAGCGCCATGGATGAGCAATCGCAGGGGAGTCTGGTTCATGCACGCAGGCTAGCGGCAGCGCGGTCGATCCGGCAAGCGCCATCACTGCTACGCTGCATGCCCTTTCAGGCAATGGAACGCATTCCCATCATGCAGATCAGCGAACAACTCGTCCTGGTCACCGGCGCAGGACGCGGCCTGGGCACGCATATCGCCCGCGCATTCGCCGCACAGGGCGCACGCGTGGTCGTCAACTACCAGCGCAGCGAGGCGCCGGCCCGGGCGTTGGCCAGGGAACTGGGCGGACAGGCCCTGGCCGTGCAGGCCGATGTCACCGACCGCGACCAGGTCGCCGCGATGCTGCAGCAGGCGCAGGCGCATTTCGGCCAGGGCGTGACCGGTGGTGAACAATGCCCTGGCGGCGTTTTCGTTCAACGGCGATGCGCGCGACCAGGCCGGTGACATTGGCTGGCCCGCGTTCCAGGCACAGTTCGAAGGCAGCGTGCGCGGCGCGCTCAACACCGTCCAGGCCGCCCTGCCCGGCATGCAGGCGCAGCGCTTCGGCCGGATCATCAACATCGGCACCAACCTGTTCCAGAACCCGGTGGTGCCCTACCACGACTACACCGCCGCCAAGGCCGCCCTGCTCTCGCTGACCCGCACCCTGGCCGGCGACCTCGGCCCGCACGGCATCACCGTGAACATGCTGTCCGGCGGCCTGCTGCGCAGCACCGATGCCAGCGCGGCGACGCCCGAGGCGGTGTTCGACTACATCGCCGCCAATACACCGCTGCGCAGCGTGACTACTCCGGCCGAGTTCGCCGATGCCGTGCTGTTCTTCGCCAGCCCGTGGGCGCGCGCGGTCACCGGCCAGAACCTGGTCGTCGACGGCGGGCTGGTCAGGGACTGGTAGATCCACGCCACGCGTGGATGGGATCAAGGCGATTCAGTCGAGCAAGCTCGACTCTACTTCTTGGTCGGCCCGCAGCTGTCGCAGCCACCGCAGGCGCCACCACCGCCGCTGGCCGGGGGCGCGATCTTCCGCCCCAGGCCCTGCATCCAGGCCGCGCGGCCCGGCTTCAGCAGGGCCAGTGCCAGCGTGCTGCGCAGCCTGCGCGTGGTACCCGGAAACTGCTTCTTCATCACCACCCACACGCTGGCCAGCACGGCCACCGCGACGATGAGGTATTGGATCAGCAGGCCGGCGTCCATCAGCCGCCTCCCAGCGCCACGGTCACTTGGTAGGTGATCAGTGCCGCCACGTAGGCCGCCGCGAACAGGTACAGCGCCGAGAAGCCCATCGTCTTCCACGAATTGGTTTCGCGCTTGATGGTGGCCAGCGTCGAAATGCACATCGGTGCGTAGATGAACCACACCATCAGCGCCAGGCCGGTGGCCAGCGACCAGCCATCGGCCACCACCGGCGACAGCGCCGAGATGGCCGCATCGTCATCGGCCGCCGACAGCGCGTAGACCGTGGCCAGCGAAGACACCGCCACTTCGCGCGCGGCCAGGCCCGGAATGAGCGCGATGCAGATCTGCCAGTTGAAGCCCAGCGGCGCGAAGATCGCGGTCATCGCATGGCCGATCTGGCCGGCGTAGCTGTAATCGATGGCCGGCATGGTGGCGTCGGCCGGGGCGCCCGGGAAGGTCAGCAGCACCCATAGCAGGATGGTCAGGGCCAGGATGATGCCGCCCACCCGGCGCAGGAAGATCATGCCGCGCTCATACAGGCCAACGGCCAGGTCGCGCACGTGCGGCAGGCGGTAGGACGGCAGCTCCAGCATCAGCGGGTGCTCGCTCTTGTCGCGGCGCCACTTCTTCATCACCCACGACATCACCACCGCGCTGAGGATGCCGGCCACGTACAGCCCGAACAGGACCAGGCCCTGCTGGTTGAAGATGCCGACCTTGCCGGCCGGGATGAACGCACCGATCAGCAGCGCGTACACCGGCAGTCGTGCCGAGCAGGTCATCAGCGGCGCCACCAGGATGGTCGCCAGGCGATCGCGCGGGTCCTGGATGCTGCGGGTGGCCATGATGCCCGGCACCGCGCAGGCAAAGCTGGACAGCAGCGGGATGAAGGAACGGCCCGACAGGCCGGCGCCCGCCATCATGCGATCGAGCAGGAACGCCGCGCGCGGCAGGTAGCCGGACTCCTCCAGCGCCAGGATGAAGGCGAACAGGATCAGGATCTGCGGCAGGAACACCACCACCCCGCCGAGGCCGGCGATGATGCCGTCGGTCAGCAGGCTGGTCAGCGGGCCTTCGGGCAGCACGCCGCCGACGAATTCGCCCAGCCAGCCGAAGCCGGCTTCGATGCCATCCATCAGCGGCGTGGCCCAGGCGAACACCGCCTGGAAGATCAGGAACATGACCACCACCAGGGTGATCAGGCCGAACACCGGGTGCAGCAGCCAGCGGTCCAGGGTGTCGTCGATCTTCGCGGTGCGCGCCGGCATGCTGACGGCCGCCGCAAGGATGCTGCGCACCTTGGCGTGGTAATCGATGCCTCCCTCGACGCCGGCCAGCGGCGCATCCAGGTGCGGCACCATCGCATCGAGGCGGTCGACCAGGGCCTTGGCGCCCTGCTTGCGCACGGCCACGGTTTCCACCACCGGCACGCCGATCTCGCGCTCCAGCGCGGCCACGTCGATGCGGATGCCACGGCGCTGGGCCGCGTCCACCATGTTCAGCGCGATGACCATCGGCTTGCCCAGCTCACGCAGTTCCAGCGCGAAGCGCAGGTGCAGGCGCAGGTTGGTGGCGTCGATCACGCACAGCAGGACGTCCGGCGCGGCCTCGCCCGGGTAGAAGCCCCGGCACAGGTCGCGGGTGATCGCCTCATCCAGGCTGGCCGGCTGCAGGCTGTAGGCGCCCGGCAGGTCGAGCACGGCGAACTCGCGGCCGGACGGCGCACGCAGGCGGCCTTCCTTGCGCTCGACGGTGACGCCGGTGTAGTTGGCGACCTTCTGCCGGCTGCCGGTCAGCTGGTTGAACAGCGCGGTCTTGCCGCTGTTGGGATTGCCGACCAGCGCGATGCGCAGGGGAGCGGCGTTGACGGCAGCATTCATGCACGGGACTCCACACGGGCGGTGTCGATGACGATCCGCTTGGCTTCACTGATACGCAGTGCGAAACGGGTGAACCCGACCTGCACCAGCAGCGGCTCGCCACCGACCGGCCCCTTGGCCACCAGGCGCACTTCCTCGTCCTTGACGAAGCCCAGCTCGCGCAGGCGCCGGGCGATGGCATCGTTGGCGTGCAGATCCTGCACGGAATCGACCACGGCCGGGGTATGCAGGGGCAGTTCGGACAGCGTCATCTAGCGCGATCTCAGCTGGATGTAAATGGTTCTCGATTCTAACATTCCCGCGTCGCGTCATGGCCCATGACCAATGGCCCGCTATGATCCATACAGGTATGGAGTAACCCCGGAATCCCATGAACGATGCTTTGCTGATCGAGCGCGATGGCGCCGTCCTGACCCTCTGGCTGAACCGGCCGGAGCTGCACAATGCCTTCGACGCGAGCCTGATCGCCCGCCTGACCGTTGCCCTGGAAGCCGCCGGCCGCGACCCGGCGGTGCGGGTGGTGGTGCTGGCCGGCCACGGCGCGTCCTTCTCCGCCGGTGCCGACCTGCAGTGGATGCGCGGCATGGCCGCCGCCAGCGAGGCCGAGAACCGCGAGGATTCACTGGCCCTGGCACGCCTGATGCGCACCCTGGACGAGCTGCCCAAGCCGACCCTGGCCCGGGTCCATGGCGCAGCCTTCGGTGGCGGCGTCGGCCTGGTCGCCTGCTGCGACATCGCCATCGCCACCAGCGCGGCCCGTTTCGGCCTGACCGAGAGCCGCCTTGGGCTGCTGCCGGCGGTGATCTCGCCCTACGTGATCGAGGCCATCGGCCCACGCCAGGCCCGCCGATGGTTCGCCACCGGCGAGCACTTCGATGCGGAAACCGCCCTGCGCATCGGCCTGGTCCACCAGCTGGTCGAGCCCGAGCGCCTGGACGACGCCGTGCAGCGCCAGCTGGCCCTGCTGGACAAGGCGGGCCCGATCGCCTCGTCCTCGGCCAAGGAACTGGTCCGCCAGGTCCGCGACAGCCACGACCGTGACACCCTGGACCGCGACAATGCCGCCCTGATCGCGCGCCTGCGGGTGTCGGCCGAGGGCCAGGAAGGGCTGGGCGCCTTCCTCGACAAGCGCGCCCCGCACTGGGTGACGGAGGCCTGATCTGCCCCGACGGCAACGAACATCGCGGCCGTCTGCCACCACTTCAACTGATTCCCGCACAGGAATGTGGCCGCTTTCGCGGCCGACCTGCGTATCCCTGTTGGCAGCCCGGTGGAGACCGGGCCGCCCCCGTTCTCCAGGAACCCCCGTGATCGCACCCGCTTCCGCACCTGCCGCCCGCCCCACCCTGCCCGCCATGGAGGTGCGCCGATGAGCGATTTCGTCCGCATCGTGGAAGTGGGCCCGCGTGACGGTCTGCAGAACGAAAAGCAGGCGGTAGCCACCGCCGACAAGATCGCCCTGATCGACCGCCTGTCCGCCACCGGCCTGCGCACCATCGAAGCGACCAGTTTCGTCAGCCCGCGCTGGGTTCCGCAGCTTGCCGATGCGGCCGAGGTCTATGCCGGCATCGACCGCCGTCCCGGCATCGCCTACCCGGTGCTGGTTCCCAATGAGCAGGGCTATGACCGTGCGCGCGCCGTGGGCGTACAGGAAGTGGCGGTGTTCACCGCCGCCTCCGAGGCCTTCAACCGCACCAACACGAATGCCGGCATCGACGAGTCCCTGGCCCGCTTCGCGCCGATCCTGCGCCGTGCCGCCGAGGACGGCGTGCGCGTGCGCGGCTACGTCTCCACCGTGCTGGGCTGCCCCTACCAGGGGGAGGTGCCGCTGGCCGACGTGGTGCGCGTGGCCCGTGCCCTGCATGAGATGGGCTGCTACGAAATCTCGCTGGGCGACACCATCGGCGTCGGCACCCCGCACAAGGCGCGGGCCATGCTGAAGGCGGTCGCCGCCGAGATTCCGATGAGCGCCCTGGCCGTGCACTTCCACGATACCTACGGCCAGGCCATCGCCAACATCGCCAGCTGCCTGGAGGAAGGCGTGCGCGTGGTCGACAGTGCGGTGTCCGGCGCCGGCGGCTGCCCCTATGCCAAGGGCGCCAGCGGCAACGTGGCCAGCGAGGACGTGGTCTACCTGCTGCAGGGCCTGGGCCTGGAATGCGGCGTGGACCTGCCGGCCCTGGCGGAAACCGGGCGCTGGCTGGCCGGCCTGCTGGGTCGCGCCACCGCAAGCCGGGTCGGGCAGGCCCTGGCGGCGACATGAACGACAGCGGCCCGCGCGACGTCCCGGCCTACGGCGAAGCATCCGCCGTGACCGACGACGCGCTGGCCGCACTGCAGGCCGCGCTGGCGGGCGCCCCGCCCGCCGCGCAGGCCCGCCTGCTGCGCCAGGCGATGGAGGCACTGATCGACGCGCGCCTGCGCATGGGCGAGGCACAGGAACGCTACGCCGCCCTGTTCGATGCGGTGCCCGACCCGGTCAGCATCCTCAGCGCCGACGGCGTGGTGCTGGACGTCAACCGCGCCGGCGTCCACGCCTACGACCGCCCCCGCGAGGCCATCGTCGGCCAGCCGATCGAACTGCTCAATCCCGACCTGCCCAGCGACCACCTGCAGCCGGTCTGGGAAGCGTTGAACCGCGGTGACACCTATGTCATCGAAGTGACCAACATGCGCGGCGATGGCAGCCGCTTCCCGGTGGAGGTGCATTCGGCCGGCTTCCAGGACCACGGCCAGCCCTGCATCGTGGCCGTGGCGCGCGACCTGAGCGGCCGCTGGCGCGCCGAATCGCGCTACCGCCTGCTGATGGAATCGATCGACAAGGGCGTGATCCTGTTCGACCGCAACCTGCGGGTGATCTCGGCCAACCCGGCCGCGCACCGCGTCCTCGGCATCACCAGCAACGGCAATGCCTTCGACGCCCTGCTCGACCCCGAGGCCTGGCTGATCGTCGACGAGCACGGCAACACCCTCACCCAGGCACAGTGGCCGACCATCCGCTGCTTCCAGGCCGGGCGGGTCATCCGCAGCACGATCATCGGCCTGTACCACCGCCCGCGCGGGCGCATGCTGTGGCTGTCGACCACCAACGTGCCGGTGTTCGGCACCGGCTGCGACCAGGCCGACCATGTCTATTCGATGTTCAGCGACATCACCGAGCTCAAACGCAACAACCTGCTGTTCGCGCGGGCGCAGTCGCTCGCGCACATCGGCGGTTGGGAATGGGACCGCAGCCTGCAGCGCCTGTACCTGACCGATGAGGCCCGGCGCATTGTCGGCCAGCCCGACGACCTGCAGGACATGACGGACCTGCTCGACTGCCTGCGCAGCGATGACCGCGCCTCCCTGCAGCAGGCCCTGGCCGACACCATCGAACACCGCAGCAGCTTCAGCCTGGAGCTGCAGGGCCAGCGCCGCGACGGCCACTCGTTCTGGATCCGGATGATCGGCGAGGTCTCCACCGGTGATGTCGATGCCGCGCGCATCACCGGCACCGTGCAGGACATCACCGAACGCAAGCAGGCCGAAGAGACCCTGCGCGTCCAGGCGCGCACCGACCCGCTGACCGGCATCATGAACCGCGATGCGGTGCTCACCGATCTCGGCGTGCGCATGGGCAGCCCGGGCCACGACCGGGTGGCGGTGCTGTACATTGACCTGGACCGCTTCAAGGTGGTCAACGACCTGCTCGGCCACAACGCCGGCGACGAGCTGCTGATCGAAGCGACCCGGCGCATCGCCACGGCCATCGGCACCGAAGGCCTGCTCGCCCGCTTCGGTGGCGACGAGTTCCTGGTGATCTGCGACCTGCGCGACCAGCCCGACCAGGCCGAGCAGCTGGCCGAGCGCATCACCGCCGCGTTCTCCTCGCCCTTCCAGCTGGGCAGCGACGAATTCCAGGTCACCGCCAGCATCGGCATCGCCAAGGCCCCGGGCGACGGCGACCGCCCGCAGCAGCTGATCCAGAATGCCGACACCGCCATGTACGAGTGCAAGCGCCGCACCCGCAACGGCTGGCACGTGTTCTCGCAGGAACTGGCCGAGCGCCAGAACGACCGCTTGCAGATCGAGAGCCGGCTGCACAAGGCGCTGGACGGCGATGAGTTCCGCCTGGTCTACCAGCCGCAGATCAACCTGCGCACCGGCGCCATCACCGGCTGCGAGGCGCTGATGCGCTGGCACAACGGCCAGCTGGGGCAGATGCGCCCGGACCTGTTCATCGGCCACGCCGAGCACACCGGCGACATCGTGCGGATCGGCCAGTGGGCGCTGCGCGAGGCCTGCCGGCAGGTGCGGCAATGGCAGGATGATGGCCTGGAGACGATGCGGGTAGCGGTCAACCTGTCCTGGCGGCAGTTCGTCGGCGAGGACCTGGCCCGCTGGGTACGCCAGGTGCTGGACGAGTTCGAGCTGCCCGGCACGGTACTGGAGCTGGAGTTCACCGAGCGGGTGCTGATCGAGGACGCGCCGGACACCCTGCGCACCTTCGCCCGCCTGCGCGAGATGGGCGTGATGCTGACCATCGACGACTTCGGCGAGGGGTACAGCGCGCTGAACTACCTGCGCCGGCTGCCGATCCACGGCCTGAAGCTGAGCCAGCTGTTCGTCGAGGGCATCCCGCGCAACCGCTCGGACGTGGCGGTGTGCGAGGCGGTCTGCGCGATCGCCCGCAGCCTGGGCCTGGGGGTGGTGGCCGAGGGCGTGGAAACCGAAGCGCAGCGCCAGTGCCTGCTGGGCCTGGGGGTGACCATCGGCCAGGGCTTCCTGTTCGCCCCGGGCCTGCCCGCCGGCGAGTTCGAGCGGCGGCTGCGCGGGCGCGACCCACCCGGCATGTCCCGGGGCGTCGCCGAGTAGAGCCAGGCCATGCCTGGCTGCGGTGCATCGAGGCGCATGACGCTTTGCAGCAGCGCACAACGGCGCGCGCCGTGGCTTCCGTTAGAATCGGCGGTTCTCGAACCTGCAGGACCGTTCAATGCAGCTGTCTTCCGTACGTGCCGTGATCACCGGCGGCGTTTCCGGCCTCGGCCTGGCCGTGGCCCAGCACCTGGTCGCCAACGGCGGCAAGGTCGCCCTGTTCGATCTCAACGACGACAAGGGCGCGGCCGCCGTGGTCGAGCTGGGTGCTAACAAGGCCCGCTATTTCAACGTCAACGTCAGCGATGAGGCGGCGGTGGCCGCGGCCATCGACCAGGCCCACGACTTCCTTGGTGGCCTGAACGTGGCGATGAACTGCGCCGGCATCCTTGGCGCCAGCCGCGTGCTGGGCAAGGAGGGTCCGATGCCGCTGGCCGGCTTCCAGGGCACGGTGATGGTCAACCTGGTCGGCAGCTTCAACGTGGCCAAGGCCGCGGCGAACCGCATGCAGCACAACGAGGCCGGCGACGACGGCGAGCGCGGCGTGATCATCAACACCGCCAGCATCGCCGCCTACGAAGGCCAGATCGGCCAGGCCGCCTATGCCGCCAGCAAGGGCGGCGTGGTGTCGATGACCCTGCCGATGGCCCGCGAGCTCTCGCGCTTCGGCATCCGCGTCAATACCATCGCCCCGGGCGTGTTCTGGACGCCGATGGTGGACGGCATGCCCGAGGCCGTGCAGCAGTCGCTGGCCGCCTCCATCCCGTTCCCGTCGCGCCTGGGCAAGCCGGACGATTTCGCCAGCCTGGTCGGTTTCATCCTCGGCAACACCTACCTCAACGGCGAGACCATCCGCCTGGACGGCGCTACCCGCCGCGCTCCGATTTGATTCCCCCCGGGCGCCGGGACGGCGCCACCCCCAACGACCAACAACATCATGAAAGCCAACGACATCAAGAAGGGCAACGTCGTCGAGTACAACAACGGCGTGTACCAGATCCGCGACATCGAGCGCAGCTCGCCGCAGGGCCGCGGCGGCAACGTCCGCTTCCGCTTCATCATGTACAGCGTGCCGGGCGGCAACAAGCTCGATGCCAGCTTCGATGCCGACGACAACCTGGTCGAAGTCGAACTGCTGCGCCGCCAGTCCACCTATTCGTACAAGGACGGCGATGCGTTCGTGTTCCTCGATGATGAGGACTACACCCCCTACACCCTCGACGCCGACGTGATCGGTGACGACGCCGGCTACATCACCGACGGCCTGACCGGCATCTACGTGCAGGTGATCGACGAGCAGCCGGTGGCGATCCAGCTGCCCGCCTCGGTCGTGCTGGAAGTGATCGAGACCCCGCCGGAACTGAAGGGCGGCACCGCAACCAAGCGCCCGAAGCCGGCCAAGCTGAACACCGGCATCGAAATCATGGTGCCGGAGTACATCGCCAACGGTGAACGCGTGCTGGTGAACACCGCCACCGGCGAATTCGCCGGCCGCGCCGACTAAGTGTCCCGGGGGGGGCGCGGCGCGCGGGCCGGCGCCCCCGGGCTGCGGCGCGGACCGGGGAGCAGCGGGGGCCGGGGGTGTGAGGGGGGGGGGGGAGGCGCCGCGGTG
>NZ_JBRRCR010000052.1:0-28098 GCF_056759115.1 Stenotrophomonas sp. STEN087
GCGTGGGGGCGTGAGGTTCTCTGCCGCCACCCCCCCCGGCGTTCTGGTTTCTGGGGGCGCGCCCCCACCCCACACCGCCCCCCGCCCAACTCACAGCAAGCCAGAGCCGCTTTTGAAGTTGACGTTGATTGAAGCAGGTGCAGGGCTGCAAGCCCTGCCGAACCACCCTCCCCCTTTGCGCATGTAAACGATTCCAGCGCATTTCAGCGAATCATCATTCGGCAGACACGTCACTGCAATATTGCGCAGCAGCATGCGCAACCCCTCCAGCCATGCTAAAAATCGCCCCGCCATCGCTTAGATCGATCCAAGCGGATTCAGGGATGGCCCGGAGTTGGGGACCGGAACAGCACGTACCCGAGCACCAGCGCGCCGCCCCAGGCAGCCGCGCGGCTTAGCAAAAATCGGCATCACAGATTAGATCGATTCAAGTTCCGCGTCAGTCACCGGATCAATCCAAGAGAGGGAGAGATGGCAATGAAGCATTCAACTCGTAAGCACGGTCGCGACACCTTGTCGCTCGCCGTCGCGCTGGCCCTGGCCGCAGCCGTCGCGCCGACCGGCGCCGCTGCCCAGCAGGCCACCGCACAGCCGACCACCGGCGGTACCGATGCCACCACCCTGGACAGCGTCCAGGTCACCGGCTACCGCTACGCGATCGAAAAGAGCCTGCAGCAGAAGCGCGACGCCAACGCCGTGGTCGAAGTGATCACCGCCGAGGACGTCGGCAAGTTCCCCGACAAGAACGTCGCCGATTCGCTGCAGCGCGTACCCGGCGTGGTCATCACCCGCGATGGCGGCGAAGGCAAGAGCGTCAGCGTGCGCGGCCTCGATCCGGACCTGACCCTGACCCAGTTGAACGGCAACTACATCGCCACCTCCGAAACCAACGATGAGGCCAGCCGTTCGTTCAACTACACCCTGCTGCCGTCGAACATGCTGTCCAGCGCCGAGCTGTTCAAGTCGCCGGAAGCACGCATCGACGAAGGCGGCATCGGCGGCACGGTCATCCTGCACACCCGCCGTCCGCTGGAGATGGAATCCAACTCCGGCTACGTGACCCTGGAAGGCGTGTCTTCCGATACCCACCAGGACGTTGATCCGCAGGCGTCGGCGCTGTACTCCTGGCACAGCAAGGACGAGCGCTTCGGCGTGCTGGTCGGCGTGACCCAGCAGAAGCGCACCAGCCGCACCATGGAAGTGAGCACCGAGAACTACCAGTGGTACGGCACCGACGTCGACGCGCGTGATGTCAACGGCAACGCCCTCACCCAGGGCGGCATCAACTACTGGTGGGGCAACTCCGGCTTCAACGACCAGTTCGGGCACAACTACAGCGACTTCTTCATGCCCACCTCGGTGAACTTCGCCGTGAAGGAAGAGGAGCGCGAGCGCAAGGGCGGCCAGCTGACGTTCCAGTTCAAGCCGGTCGATAACCTGACCCTGACCGCCAACTACTTCCGCTTCGAGCTGGACGGCAACTATGTGCAGAACATGCTCAAGGTGCCCGAGTGGAACATGGCGCGCTACAACGGCGACGGCAACTGGGCCGGCGGCCGCCTGCTCAACGGCCTGACCTTCGACCCCAGCGGCACCGTGGTCACCGGCGCGCAGTTCGAGAAGCTGCCGGGCAAGGCCTATTACTGCAGTGAAGACGAAGCCGCGGCCGCCGGCCTGGCCCCGGGTGGCTGGGGTCCGGATGACTGCACCATTCCGACCCCGCAGCTGACCGGCAGCTACAGCCGTGAAAAGGCGCTGTCGCAGACTGCCGACCTGACCATCGACTGGGACATCAGCCCGCTGTGGAAGGCCTCCTTCAGCGGCGGTCGCACGTGGTCCGAAGGTGGCCCGTCGATGAACTTCCGCATGTCGGCCAAGCCGCGTCGCCGCGTCAATGGCGTGTGGGAATCCGGCAACCAGTACACCGCATGGGACCTGACCGGCACCCCGACGCTGACCGTCTCGCCGAACCTGCAGGAGGTGCTGATGAACGGCATCGCCGAGGTCGACACCGGCTCCACTGATTCGTCGTGGATGCAGACCGAGGTCAAGCAGAACCACTTCCAGGCCGACGTCACCAAGATGTTCGAAAGCGGCTGGCTGGACTCGATCCAGTTCGGCGCCAAGTACCGTGACGGCAAGGTCCACCGCAACACCGGCAACACCTACTGGGTGTGCCAGGGCGCCGATCCGGCTGACTACGACAGCCGTTACCAGGCGGGCTGCGACAACACGGCCGGCATCGCCCAGCCGGGCTTCTTCCTGTCCAACCCGATCACCGGCATCGCCGGCGGCTTCAATGCCAATGTGTTCCCGGGCATCAACTACCCGGCCTACATCGATTACCTGAACACCACCTACGGCCAGTCGCACAACCGCGTCGAAGACGACTTCGTCTACAACGTCAACGAGAAGATCTACTCGGGCTACTTCCAGGCCAACTTCCGTACCGAGCGCCTGCGCGGCAACGTCGGCGTGCGCGTGGTGCGTACCGAGCAGTTCGCCCAGTCCAGCGATTCGATCGAGCGCTTCAACGACTACTTCCTGGACAACGCCTCCGGCGCACCGATGTCCTGCGATGATCCGGCAGCAGCGGCCTACCCGACCTACGGCTGCGAAAGCGGCTTCGTGCGCCTGCCCGACAACCTGGCCCGCGAGAAGACCTACGAGCTGATCGGTTCGGACCGCACCTACACCGACGTGCTGCCCAGCTTCAACATCGCCTGGGACATCACCGACACGCTGGTCCTGCGTGGCGCGGCATCGAAGGTGGTGGCTCGCCCGAGCTACACCAGCATCGCCGCACCCGGCAGCCTGAGCTACTACAGCCCCGAGTACGTCAATGACCGTCGCGTCGCCGGCGGCGCACCGACCGAAGGCTGGGCCGGCAGCGGCAGCAACAAGAACCTCGAAGCCTTCAAGGCCACCCAGTACGACCTCGGCGTGGAGTGGTACTTCATGCCGGGCGCCGTCGCCGGTGTCGGCCTCTTCCGCAAGGACATCAGCAACTTCACCGTGCCGATCGTGCGTGACGTGCAGATGGAAGTCGGCGGCGACATGGTGACGGTGCAGAACTACAGCACCCAGGCCAACGGTCGTGACGCGGTGTCGCAGGGCGTGGAAGTCTACGGCCAGTACACCTTCGACTTCGGCCTGGGCGTGCAGGCCAACTACACCTACAACGACACCAACCTGGCCTCGATCGAGCTCAACGGCGAGAACCTCGGCGCCTCGCCGCTGGTGGGCAGCGCCAAGAACCAGGCCAACCTGACGGTGTTCTACGAAACCGACCGGTTCCTGGCCCGTGCTTCGTACAACCGTCGTGGTGAAGTGGTCGGCGGCCTGGTCAATGGCATGACCCAGTACAGCGAACCGTACGACCAGCTGGATCTGAACGTGGCGTACAACTTCACCGAAGCGCTGACCTTCACCGCCTCGGTGCTCAACGCCACCAAGTCCGAGCAGCGCATCTACCTGGGCAGCGACACCCAGTCCCGCCTGATCTCCAACCTGTACTCGGGCCGCCAGATCTACTTCGGCGCGACCTACAAGTTCTAAGCCTGCGCTGGGGTCGGAGCCCTTCTGCGAAGGGATCCGACCCCGTACAACGGTCCTCCACGGCAGCCACGCTTTTACAGGTGGCTGCCGTTTTTTGTAGAGCCGAGAAGGCGCAGGTTTCCGCACTCAGAACGTGAACACATACTCCAGCGCGAACTCGCGCCCCACGGCACCCAGCAGTCGGGTCGGCGCGAAGTCGTAGTCCGCCTTGTAGGGATCCTTGTGGTTCCAGCTGGCCGCATTGAAGGCGTTGTTGACGTACGCGTTGATCTTCATGTGCTCGGTCACCTGGTAACCCACGTTGAAGTTCCAGGTGATGAACGGCCCTACCCGCCCGTAGTAGCGCGAGGTCTGCTGGCCTGCGTTGGGATTGGGGTTGGCCGAGCCGTCAGGCCGGGTCAACGGCTCCAGGCAGTTCAACAACGGGCTGTCGCTGGGCACATAGCCATCGGCGAACGGCAGGCACCCCCCGGGGTTGTCCAGGCGGTCGGTGCCCCAGTGGTAACGCACGCCCGGCACCGAACCCACGCGGTCTGCGTAGACATTGGCGTTCCAGTTGCCATGCTGCCAACCCAGGCTGGCGCGCAGCTTGCTGCGCAGGTCGCGGTCGCGACGCTCGGGATTGGGATCGTTGGCGTAACGCTGCTCCTTGGTCGAGAGCTGGTCGGTGTAGTTCACCCCAAGCTGGAAGCTCCCCCAAGCGGCGGTTTCCAGGCGGTAGCGCGCGGTCAGGTCAATGCCTCGGACCTCACGGCTGGCCAGGTTGAAGGGCCCGCGCTCGATGGAAACCAGGCGCCCATTGCTGTCGCGGTTCACGCGCGCAAGGATGCCCGCGCAGTATTCTCCACCGGCCGGGTTCGACCAGGGCGTGCCGTCGATGTTCCTGCCGGTCAGGCAGCCGGCCTCACTGGCCAGCACTTCGTCGGCGCCCACGTCGACGATCATGTCCTGAAGCTTGATCGCCCAGTAGTCGGCACTGACCGACAGATTCGGCAGCACATCCCAGACAAAGCCCACGGTCCAGGAATCACCGGTTTCAGAACGCAACAGCGGCGTGCCGCGGCGGTTCACATCGAACGCGTACCAGACATCGGGATTGCCCGCGCCGCACTCGTTGACCAGGTAGGCGCCACTTTCAATGCAGCGCAGCCGATCATAGGTCAGCACCTGCGAACTGCTGGGCTGGCCCAGCAGGTAGTGCATGTCCGGGGCGTGGAAGCTGGTGGCATAGGAACCTCGCACCAGCAGCGACTCGAACGGCCGCCACTCCAGGCCCGCGTTCCAGGTGGTTTCCTTCTGGCTGCCGATGCTCACTGCGTCGGCGCTGTCATCGGCCTTGTAGCTGCCATAGCGGTCATAGCGCGCCGCAGCGGTAGCGATGAGGCTGTCGGCCAGTGGAATCTTGAACTCGACGCCGGCGGAGTAGCGCGTGCGCTCGCCACCGCCACGGTCGACGTTCTGCAGGTCGAAGTCGATGCCGGCGCGCGGGTCGGGGCTGAGGTGATAGCCCTGCCGCGCAACTTCCGCCACGGCCGCGAACGATACTGGGCCAGCCCAGCCCTGGAACAGTTCGCCGGTGATGTCAGCCGACGCCTGGTTGACCCACGACGAGGCACGATTGCGCGCCACCGTACCCATCTGCCAGTACTCGTCGGGGGTGATCGGGTTCCACCAGCGCGATTCGTTCAAGGCGTAGATCGCTTCCCCGTCCGCCGTGGTCCCCAGTCGCGGGCCCAGGAAGAAGTCATACGACTTCTGCTCATCCACTACGTTCTGCCGCTCTTCCACGCGGTAGTAGGAACGCCCCACCGACGCGCTCCAGTCGAAGCGGTCTGCCAGGCGACCGCGCAGGCCGGCGCTGACATCCCAGGACAATTCGCGGTTGGTATTGCGCAGGGTGTCCAGGCCACCCACTTCGTTGGGGGTGAACTGGCGCACGCCCAGAATCGGGCGATTGCGGTTGGCATCCCAGTAGTAGCCGTTGGCATCGTCGACGAGGGTGACACTGGGCGGATTGGTGCCCCACAACGCTTCGGAACGGTAGACGGCCAGATTGCTCCATGCCTGCAGATCGTTGCCGAAGTCGAACGTGGCATACAGGTTGCCGGAGAGGTTCTCCGAGCCACCGGTCAGCAGCCAGTTGGCGTAGTCGGCACTCATGCCGCAAAGGCGCCCGGTGTTCGTCACGGTATTGGAGTTGTAGTTGTAGACCAGGCGATCAGCGGTGTAGTACTCGCCGTCGAACTTCTCGCAGGTTCCAGTGGGGGGTGCCAGGCGCTCACCGGTGCCGGGGTCGATGAGCGCCAGGCCAGCCGTGGGTCGGAACCCGACCTTGCGCTGTTCCATGTTCCAGGACGGATACGGCGCATCGTCGGCATCGTCCATCTGCGGCCGGTCCCGGCCGAACAGCGGATCGCGCTTGGTGTACTGCAGCGCATAGGTCACGCTCCAGTGGTCGCCAGTCTTGCCGCCGGCCCAGGAAAGATCCCAGGTGTCCCGGCCGCCTTCGGTGGACGTACCGCCGCGCACGCGCACTTCATCACCGTCGTAGTTGGTCTTGAGAATGACGTTGACCACGCCGGCGATCGCGTCCGAACCGTAGATGGCCGAGGCGCCACCGGTCAGCACTTCGATGCGCTCAACCGCGGCGGCGGGAATGTTGCCGTAGTTGGAGAAGTTGGTCTCGCCACCATAGGGCAGCGGGTAGTCGGCCACGCGTCGACCGTTGACCAGCAGCAGGGTCCGGTTCGGGCCCATGCCGCGCAGGTTCAGGCCGCTGGCATTGGGCGTGTGCGAGCCCCACTGCGACGCGGCTTCGACGGTGCCGGTCGCTTCGGTCAGCGTCTTCAACGCGTCGTAGACGGTGACAAAGCCTTCCTTCTGGATCTGCTGGGCGGAGATCACGTTGACCGGGGCCGGTCCTTCGACACTGGCGCGCTTGATGCGCGAGCCGGTGACGGTGACCGCATCCAGATCTTTCGTGGCGGAAGTACTGTCGGCGTCCTGTGCACTCGCCGCCAGCGGCAGCAGGGCCAGCAGCAGGGCCTGGGACAACAGATGACGACGGGTACGGACGGACTGAGCCATGGGCAGTTGCTCTTCGTTGGTGTGGGCGCGCAGATGCGAGGAACAGCGGCACTACAGAGACGACGACCCAGGGCGATTGCATCGATCCATACCGGATCCGCGCCCTCCCCTGTGGATCGATCCAAACTAAAGCATGGCTGAACGAGGCTTGGCATCACGCGGCGCAGCAATGCACGCCACGCAGTCGTAAAAGACCGCATGTCTATCGAAGAATCAATGATTTGCGATGCACGGGTGTGCGGCGACGGCACAACGAGATGACACGATCACGACATATACGCGCGGAACGCATTTGTCCGCGTCCAGCGCATCCGGCCATCCGGGGTCAGAGCCCTTCTGCGAAGGGATCCGACCCGTCCTTGGCGCTCAGCCGTCCAGCGCCTTGCGCAGTGCGGCCACCGTGGCGGTGCTGGTCTGGCTCCAGTCCGGGTCCAGGCCGCGCAGCACCGGGTTCTGGAACTGCATGTCCGAGCGCCGCAGGCCCTTGGCCGAGGCGTGCAGTTCTGTGCAGCCCGTGTGTCGGGCAACCGCGGCGATGTTGGCCGGGCCCAGGCCGGCACCGGCCATCACGCTGATGCGCCCCGCCGCCTGGGTGACCAGCCCGGCCAGCACCTTGCTGCCGGCCTCCGCGCTGACCTGCCCGCCCGACGTCAACACGCGCTGGCAGCCGAGGCCGATCACCTGCTCCAGTGCCGCGGACAGATCGCGGGTTGCATCGAAGGCGCGATGGAACGTGACCTGCAGCGGCCCGGCGGCCTGCACCAGCTCGCGACACAGCGGCAGATCGATGTCACCCTGCGCATCCAGCGCGCCGACGACCACGCCATCGCAGCCGAGTGCACGGCACTGCGCGATGTCGCGCAGCATCAGCTCGGTTTCCAGTGCGTCGTAGTGGAAATCGCCGGCACGTGGGCGCACCAGCACGAACAGCGGAATGGTCAGGCGCTCGCGGGCAATGGCAATGCTGGCGAAGGACGGCGTGGTGCCGCCTTCGGCGAGGTTGTCGAACAGTTCGATGCGGTCCGCACCACCGGCCTGCGCGGCAAGCGCCGAGGCCACCGAATTGCTGGCGATCTCCAACCCCAGGCGCACGCTCATGCCTGGGTGCTCGTGTAGATCGACGGCGAATCGCGCAGGTCGTCCTGGCGCTGCGCATCGCACACCGCGTAGACGAAGCCGCGATGCAACGCGTACGCGCCGACTTCGCCCTGCTTGTTCATCGCCAGGAAGCAGACCTGCAGCGTCTTGCTCGCCTCGGGGCGCTTGCGCACCACCCGGTCGATGGCCTCGCGGCAGGCCTGGGCCGGCGTGCGCCCCTGGCGCATCAGCTCGACCACCAGGAACGAGGCCGCGTTGCGGATCATTTCCTCGCCCACGCCCGAGGCCGTCGCCGCGCCAACCTCGTTGTCCACGTACAGGCCGGCACCGATGATCGGACTGTCGCCGACGCGGCCGTGCAGCTTCCAGGCCATGCCACTGGTGGTGCAGGCGCCGGCGAGGTTGCCCTTGGCGTCCAGCGCCAGCATGCCGATGGTGTCGTGGTTGTCGCTGTTGCCGGGGATGCCGCGGCGCTCGGCGTTGATCTGCGGCTGGTACTTCTCGGTCTTCAGCCACTCGCGCCAGGCCGCCTCGGCCTGCGGCGTCAGCAGGTGCTGGCGCTCGAAGCCCTGCTGCACCGCGAACTGCTGCGCGCCCTCGCCCACCAGCAGCACGTGCGGGCTGTTCTCCATCACTTTGCGGGCCACCGACACCGGGTGCAGGATGTCCACCAGCGCGGCGACCGCACCGCAGTGACCATCGCCGTCCATGATGCTCGCGTCCAGGCTCAGCACGCCGTCGCGATCGGGGTTGCCGCAATGGCCGACGGTGGGATTGCACAGCTCGCTCTCGGCCCAGCGCGCACCGGCTTCAACCGCATCCAGCGCGCTGCCACCGTTGGCCAGGACCTTCCATGCCGCCTGGTTGGCCGGCACGCCGAAATCCCAGGTTGAAACGACCTTCGCTCCGCCCTGCGCGCGCGCCTGCACGCTCGGCAATGCCGCCATGCCCGCGGCCAGTGCTCCGGCCTGAAGGAACTGCCTGCGATCCACCATGTCCGCCTCCGTCGTCCGTTCCGCCGCCGGCAGGCTGCCGGCAGCCTTGCTGTTGTTCTTATGCCGGCGTGCGCGCCGCGTGCCAGACCGCCGCGCCGAGTACGCCCAGCTGGCCGTGTTCGACGCGCCACACCGGCACCTGGCGCAGCACGTCGGTCAGCACGCCCTTGTTGAGGAAGCGCTCGCGGAAGCGGCCATCGGCGAGGAAATCCTGCACGTGCGCGGAGATGCCACCGGCCAGATAGACCGAGCGCGCGCCCACGGCGATCGCCGCATCACCGGCCAGGCTGCCCAGCCACGCGCAGAACACCTGCAGGGTTTCCACGGCCAGCGGATCCTCGCCACTGCGCGCCGCGCCGATCAGCGCCTCGGTGCTGTGCCACTGCGGGGTCGCGCCGCGCAGTTCGCACAGGCACGGGTAAAGATTCATCAGGCCACTGCCGGACAGCACGCGTTCGTTGTCCACGTGCGGCCAACGCTGCAGCAGCTGACCCAGCACCTGCAGCTCCAGCGCGTTGCCGGCGCCCAGCGCCGCGTGGCCGAGTTCGCTGGCCAGCACCGGGCGGTCGCCATCGGCAAAGCGCAACGCCGCGCCCAGGCCGGTCCCCGCACCCAGCACCAGCGCCGGGAACGCCTGCGCCGGATCGGCATCGCCGTTCAACGGCACCAGGGTGTCGGCCTGCAGGTAGGGAATGGCCAGCGCCACCGCTTCAAAATCGTTGATCAGCTGCAGTTTCTGCAGCCCGGACTGCGCGCGGGTGGTCGACAGCGAGACCGTCCACGGCAGGTTGGCGTTGATCAGCACATCGCCATCGAGCAGACCGGCAATCGCCACCACGGCCGTGCTGACCGGCTGGCCGAGGCTGGCAGTGAAATCGGCGAGGATCGCGGCCAGGCTCGGGTGATCGGCGCAGGCGTAGGTGCGGTAGCTGCCCAGTCGCGGGGTCTGCCCAGGCGTGGTCTCGGCCAGGGCCAGGCGGGCGAAGGTGCCGCCGACGTCGGCCACCACCAGGCTGCGCGGATCATTGCCGTGGGGGGTACCGCTGCGAGCGGAAGGGCTGGCCAGATCGGAAAGTACCGGGGACGCTGCTGCAACGTTCACACTGGCCTGCTTGAATCGATTGAATCGTGTCGATTCTCAGGCATTGAACGCGCTTTGCCAACGCTGCGGGACCGGGTGCAGCGAACCTGCACCGGGACCGGCCTGGATCAGGGCTGGGCCGTCTGCAGGCTGTAGCGGGTGGTGGCAGTGAACACCGCGCCATCGGGCTGGGTCGAGCGCACCTCGACCTTGTGGCTGCCCACCTCGAGGTTGGTCGGCAGCGCGCCACGCCACAGGTGCGGCGATGCGGTGGCTTCCGGCGAACGATCATAGCCGCGCAGGGCCTCGGTCGTGTCATCGGCCACGTTCTCCACCAGCAGGCGCGGGTCAGGCTGGCTGACCTGCTTCATCGGCTGCCAGGCACCGCCGTCGACGCGGAACTCGACCACGCTGGTGTCTTCGCCCATGTACACGTTGGCGTACACGCCCCATGCCGGGTAGGCACCCTGGCGCAGCACCTTCGGCGCATGCAGGCCGATCTGGTCGCTGGCCGGGGCACCGGCCACGCGGTACTGCAGGCGGTAGCTGCCGTTGCCGGCCACGTCCAGCAGCGCGTAGCCCCTCGGCGTGCCATCGCTCATGGTGCTGTCCGGCACGCCCGCGGCATTCTTCACGCCCGACCAGAACGCGCCGCAGTTGGCACCGACGTTGTATTCGTGCAGCGGCTTCTCACCCTGCCAGCCCTCGGCCTTGCCGTGGTAGACGTGCTGCTGGGTGTGGCTGTGGCCGCTCAGTACGAGGACGTTGCGGAAGTCCTTGAGCAGGTCGAACAGGCGCTGGCGGTCGGCGTGGCGGAAGGTCTCGCGACCCGGCGCAGCGTCGAACAGCGGGATGTGCATGCCCAGTACCAGCAAGCGGTCCTTGCGCAGGCCCTTCAGGTAGCCGGCCAGGAAGGCGAACTGGTCCTCGCGCAGGCCGCCGACGTACTTCGGCTTGGCGTTGGGGTCGTAGACCACGTCATCGAGGAACACGAAGCTGGCACCGCCCTCTTCCACCGCGTAGGTGTCCGGGCCGTAGATGTTGCGCCAGCTGTCCAGCGAGTGGTCGTCGTTGGCGGCATCGAAATCCAGGTCGTGGTTGCCCGGCACATGGAACCACGGCACGCCCAGTTCGGTGGTGACCTTGTTGATGGCCGGGTACAGGCTCAGGTCGTCGTTGACGATGTCGCCCAGGGTGGTGCCCAGGCGTGCCTTGGTCTGGCCCACCAGCGGCGCCACGATGGACTGCTGGTAGTAGCCGATGTCCGTCAGGCTGGCCGTCTGCGAATCGGTGAAGACCAGCATCTGGAAGCCGCGGCGGCTGTCATGGCGATCGGACTGCAGGGCGAAATCCCAGCCACGGTCGGCCGCGCCGGTGGCGGCGATGCCGCCGTACTTCAGGGCCGGCGAACCGTTCGGGCGGTAGTGGCGCCAGAACGTCGGCAGGCCGTCGGCCGCCTTCGGGAAGCTGTAGGCATCGGGCTTGATGACGAACACGGTCTGCCCGTCGCGCACCGGCAGGCTGTAGCTGCCGTCGGCCGCGGTCTTGACGATTGTCTCGCCGTTGGAGACCTGCACCCCGGCCAGGCCCGGATCGGTCGCCCCGCGCCCGGGCCTGCCGTCGCGTTCGAGATAGACCTTGCCACTGACCACCGTATCGGCGGCCCAGGCCGGCGAAGTCAGCAACAGGCAGCACAGCCAGGCGGCGGGCAGTTTCATGGGGGCGGTCCGGGAAAGAAAGACCGCCCATTGTAGTTTCCGTTGATGACATCGCGCACGCGCTGTCGCCCGGTAGGTGCGGACCGTTGGTCAGCACGCCCCGATCAACGGTGGCGCATTTCCAGCACATCGCGGGCGTCCTGCAGCGACAGCCCGCGTGCGCGCAGCAGCACCAGCAGGTGGTACAGCAGGTCGGCCGATTCGCCCAGCAGGGCCTCGTCGTCCTGCGCCACCGCAGCCAGCGCGGTTTCCACGCCCTCCTCGCCCACCTTCTGCGCGATGCGGCGGATGCCACCTTCGAACAGCGAGGTGGTGTAGCTGCCCGGCGGACGCTGCGCTTCGCGCACGGCCACCAGCTGGCCCAGGCCGCCCAGGAAGTCCTTCGGCGCGCCATCGAAGCAGCTTTCAGCACCGGTATGGCAGGTCGGGCCGGCCGGACGTGCCAGCACCAGCACGGTGTCGGCATCGCAGTCCACGCTGATCGACTGCACCGCCAGCACGTGGCCGGACTGCTCGCCCTTGGTCCACAGGCGCTGCTTGCTGCGGCTGTAGAAGGTCATGTGCCCGGTCACCTGGGTGATGTGCAGCGACTCGGCGTTGACATAGCCCAGCATCAGCACCTGCAGGGTGTCGGCATCCTGGACCACTGCCGGCAGCAGGCCATCGCCCTTTGCCCAGTCCAGCGATTCCAGCGCCTGCGGCGACGGGCGTACTTCAATAGACATCTCGAACCTCGATCTGCTGTTCGCGCAGGTAGCGCTTCAAATCTGCAATGGCGATGGCGCCGCTGTGGAACACGCTGGCAGCCAGCGCGCCGTCCACGTCGGCCTGGTCGAAGGCCTGGGCGAAATGCTCCATCGCACCGGCGCCGCCAGAGGCGATGAGAGGAACGTTGCACAGCGCACGGGCCTGGCGCAGCTGCTCCACATCGTAGCCACGGCGCACACCGTCGCTGTCCATGCAGTTCAGCACGATCTCACCGGCACCGAGGCGCTGCGCCTCGACGATCCAGTCCAGCGTGCGCAGCGGCACGGCCTGGGTCTTGTTCGGGTCACCGGTGAAGCGACGCACGCGCCACTGGCCATCGTCCTCGCGCACCGAATCGACGCCGACCACCACGCACTGCACGCCGAACTCTTCGGCCAGTTCAGTGATCAGTTCCGGGCGGCCCAGCGCGGGCGAGTTGATCGACACCTTGTCAGCACCGGCAAACAGGACCCGGCGCGCGGTATCCACGCTGTCGATGCCACCGGCCACGCAGAACGGGATGTCGATCAGTCGCGCGATGCGCTCGATCCAGGCCACGTCCACCGAGCGTGCTTCGGGGCTGGCGCCGATGTCATAGAACACCAGCTCGTCGGCGCCCTGGTCGCGGTAGCGCTGGGCCAGCTCGGCGATGTCGCCCATGTCGACGTGGTCGCGGAAGCGCACGCCCTTGACCACGCGGCCATCGCGCACGTCCAGGCAGGGAATGATGCGACGGCTCAACATGCCAGTGCCTCGCCCAGGTCCATGCGCTGTTCCAGCAGCGCCTTGCCGAGGATGGCACCGCCGCAGCCGGCAGCGCGTGCTTCGGCCACGTCGGCCACGTCGCGGATGCCACCGGACGCCTGCACCGCCACGCCCGGCAGCAAGGCCGACAGGTGCGTGTACAGGCTGATGTTGGGGCCGGCCAGCATGCCGTCGCGTGCGATGTCGGTGCACAGGAGGTGGCGCATGCCGGCGCGCGCGTAGCGCTGGGCCAGGTCGTCCAGGGTCACCCCGGCATTCTCGGTCCAGCCGTGCACCGGCAGCTGCCACTGGCCCCGCGCGTCCTGTCGGGCGTCGAGGGCAACGGTGATGCGTTCGGCGCCGAACTCATCCAGCCAGCCCAACACTTCGTCGGGGCGGCGCACGGCCAGCGAGCCGACCACCACCCGGTTGGCACCGGCATCGAGGATGCGCGCCACGTCATCACGGCCACGCACGCCGCCACCGGTCTGCACCTGCAGCGGGGTGTTCTGGCGGATCGACGCCAGCAGCGGGGCCAGGGTGTAGCCGCCGGCGCGAGCAGCGTCCAGGTCGACCAGATGCATCCACTGCGCGCCCTGCGCGGCAAACGCCTGCGCGCGCGGCAGCGGATCGTCGCCGTAGGAGGTTTCCTGCGCGTAGTCGCCCTGGCGCAGGCGCACCACGCGGCCTTCGCGGATATCCAGTGCGGGGTAGACGGTGAAACTCATGCAGCAGTGCCCTCGAGGAAATTGCGCAGCATCAGCGAACCGGTATCGCCGGAACGCTCGGGGTGGAACTGGGCGCCGAAATAGCGGCCCTGCTCGATCACGGCGGTGAACAGGCCGCCGTGGTCGCAGGCGGCGACGGTATGGGCGTTCAGCGGCGCGCCATAGCTGTGCACGAAGTACGCGCTGGAACGGTCCGGCACGCCCTGCAGCAGTAGCGACGGGCGCAGCGCCAGCAGCCGGTTCCAGCCCATGTGCGGCACGCGGATGCCACAGGCCGGCACCAGCTTGCGCACCGTGCCGGGAATCAGGCCCAGCGCATCCACGCCGGTCTCTTCGGAGCGCTCGAACAGCAGCTGCATGCCCAGGCAGATGCCCATCAGCGGCACCTCCAGGCGGCGCAGCGGTTCAACCAGGCCCTGCGCATGCAGGCGCTGCATGCCCGGTGCGGCCGCACCGACGCCGGGCAGGATCACCCGCTGTGCGCCGACCAGGCCCTCGGCATCGCGTACCAGGCGCACATTCGCGCCCAGTCGCTCCAGCGCGTAGCGCACCGAACCGAGGTTGGCACCGCCGGCATCGATCAGTGCAACCTCGCTCACAGCGCCCCCTTGGTGGTGGGCAGCGCGGTGCCCTGTCGGGCCAGCGCCGGGCGCAGTGCACGTGCCAGCGCCTTGAAGCAGGCTTCCACCTTGTGGTGGTCGTTGTCGCCGCGCACCTGCAGGTTGAGGTTCAGGCCACTGGCATCGCACAGCGAACGGAAGAAGTGCGGCACCAGCTCGGTCGGCATGTCGCCTACGCGCTCGCGCTTGAACTCGCCTTCGAACACGAAATACGGGCGGCCGCTGAAATCCAGCGCGGCGCTGGCCAGGGTCTCGTCCATCGGCAGGGTGAAGCCGTAGCGGCCGATGCCGCGCTTGTCACCCAGCGCCTCGCGCAGCGCCTGGCCCAAGGCCAGCCCGGTGTCTTCGATGGTGTGGTGCTCGTCGATGTGCAGGTCGCCCTCGGCCCGGATGTCCAGGGCGAAGCCGCCGTGCTTGCCGATCTGCTCCAGCATGTGGTCGAAGAACGGCAGGCCGGTCGAAATGTGCGCGTCGCCGACGCGATCCAGGTCCAGTTCGACGCGGATCTTGGTTTCCTTGGTATTGCGCTGGACCACGGCGGTGCGCGGTGCATCGGCCAGGGCGTGGGCGATACCCGCCCAGTCCCATTCACCACCGAACTGTTCGGTGCGCAGCTGGAAGCCACGGATGTTGAGGTTGTCGGCGAACTGCAGGTCGGTGATGCGGTCGCCGACCATGCCCGATCGCGCCCAGTCGATGCTGCGGTCCTGCAGGTAGGCGGTCATCAGGCCGATGCCCGGCTTGCGGGTGGGTGCGTTGTCCTGCGGCCAGCTGCAGTCCACCAGCACGTCACGGAAGCTGATGCCCTGGCTTTCGAAGATCTGCAGCATCAGGTCGTTGGGGCCATCGAAGCTGGCGCGCGGGTAGCTTTCGCTGCCCAGGCCGTCCTGGTTGGTGACGATGACGAACTGGTAGCCGGCGTCGCGCAGCTTCAGCAGCGCCGGGATCACCTGCGGCACGAAGCGCAGCTTTTCGTAGGCGTCGATCTGGAAGTCGGCCGGCTCCTCGATGAGGGTGCCGTCGCGGTCGATGAACAGGATGGGGGTCATGCAGCAGCCCTCCGGGCCGACAGGGCCGCGAGCACGCGGTCGTTTTCTTCCGGACTGCCGATGCTGATGCGCAGGGCATCGCCCAGCTGCGGCGCGGCGCGCTGGTCACGCACCACCACGCCGGCGGCCAGCAGCGTATCGAACGCGGCCTGCGCATCGGCGAAGCGGACCAGCAGGTAGTTGCCGGACGAGCGGTACACGCGACGCACGCCGGGCAGGCCCGGCAACGCGGCAAAAAGTCGGTCGCGCTCGGCGATGACCGTGGCCACGCGCTCGGCGGTACGCGCCAGCGCGGCCGGCTGCAGGGCCTGCACGGCCAGCTCGGCACACGGTGTCGGCACCGGGTACGGCGCCTGGCAGCGACGCAGCACGGCAATCAGTTCCGGCGCAGCAATCAGGGTGCCGATGCGCGCCGCAGCCAGTGCGTGCGCCTTCGACAGCGTGCGCAGCACGGCGACGTTGGCGTGCGCGGCCAGCAGCGTGGTCGCCGACGCGCGCTGCGCGTATTCGACGTAGGCCTCGTCGACCACCACCAGGGCCTGCCCGCGCAGCGCGGTGGCCACGCGTTCGATTTCGGCCAGGCCGATATCGCTGCCGGCCGGGTTGGACGGCGCGCACAGGAACACCAGCTTGGCGCCCTGCGCCTGTGCCGTGCCGATGACCGCGTCGAGGTCGGCACGCAGGCCGTCTTCGCCATCGACCAGCGGCACGTCGATCAACGGCGCACCCTGCAGGCGCGCACAGACCGCATACATGCCGAACACCGGCGATGTCACCAGCACACCGTCGCGGCCGGGCACGCACAGGGCGCGCACCAGCAGGTCGATGGCCTCGTCGCTGCCCCGCCCGACCAGCAGCTGCTGCGGCTGCACGCCATACAGCGCCGCCAGGCCTTCGCGCAGCGCCAGCGGCTGTGGCTCAGGGTAGCGTCGGCTGCTGCCGGCGCTGTCGGCTGGATTGGCCCAGGCCGATTCGTTGGCGTTCAACCAGACCTCGCCCTGCACGGCCGCGCTGCGCGCCGAGCTGTAGCCGGCAAAGGCCTGCAGGTCCGGGCGCACCAGCGCCAGCACGTCATCGATGACGGCGCTCATGCGGCAGCCTCCATGCGCAGGGCCACCGCACGTTCGTGCGCGTCCAGGCCTTCGGCGCTGGCGATGATGCGCGCGCAGCCGCCGATCGCGGCGAGGCCGGCGGCGCTGGCGCTCTGCACGCTGATCAGGTTCTGGAAGCTGGCGACGCTGACGCCGCTGTAGGCACGCGCGGCACCGGCGGTGGGCAGCACGTGGTTGGTGCCGCTGCAGTAGTCGCCCAGTGCCTCGGGGGTGTAATCGCCGAGGAACACCGAGCCGGCGGCCTGCACCTGGTCCAGCCAGTCACGCGGTTCGCGCAGGGCGAGGATCAGGTGCTCGGGTGCGTAGCGGTTGCTGATCGCGAAGGCATCGGCCAGCGTATCGACCTGGATCAGGCGTGAGGCCGACAGGGCCTGGCGTGCGATCTCCTGGCGCGGCAGCAGCGCGACCTGGCGCTCCACTTCTGCCTCGACCGCAGCGAGCATCGCCGCATCGTCGGTCAGCAGCAGCACCTGCGAATCCGGGCCGTGCTCGGCCTGCGACAGCAGGTCAGCAGCCACGAACGCCGGATTGGCGCCGGCATCGGCGATGACCAGCACTTCCGAAGGACCGGCCGGCATGTCGATGGCGGCCGCGCCGTCCTGTGCGACCTGCTGCTTGGCTTCGGTGACGAAGCTGTTGCCCGGCCCGAACAGCTTGTCGCAGGCCGGAATGCTGGCCGTGCCGTAGGCCATTGCGGCGATGGCCTGGGCACCGCCCAGTTTGAACACGTGCTGCACGCCGGTCAGGCGCGCGGCCACCAGCACCGCCGGATCGGCCGTGCCATCGGCGCGCGGCGGGGTGCACAGCACCACCTGCGGGCAACCGGCCAGCTGCGCCGGCACACCCAGCATCAGCGCGGTGGACGGCAACGGCGCACTGCCGGCCGGGACGTACAGGCCGACGCGGCCGATCGGACGCAACATGCGTTCGCAGACCACGCCGGGGGCGGTTTCCACCGCATAGCCCTTGCCCATGCCCGCTTCGTGGAAGCGCGTGATGCGCTCGGCGGCTTCGACCATGGCCTGGCGCAGTTCGGCCGGCACGGCGCCTTCGGCCGCAGCGAACTCGGCCTCGCTGACTTCAAACGACGTCAGTTCGACGCGATCGAAACGGGCGGTGATGGCGCGCAGCGCCTCGTCGCCCTGCGTCCGTACCTGCGCGATCAGCGCGGCGACGGCATCACGGGTCTGCTGCGCCACGGTCTGCACCGGGCGGGTCAGCGCCGCGCTGCGGGCGGCTTCGTCGAGTTGTGACCAGATCAGACGATTCATGCCAGCGACCGCTCCACGCTCAGTACCATCAGGCCCTGTGCGCCGGCGCGCTCCAGTTCTTCCATGCGCTGCCAGGTCAGCGGACCCGGGCACATGGTCTGCAGGCGCAGTGCACCGCCATCTGCAGGCAAACGCACCAGCGGTTCGGCATCGGCCAGCAGCTGCGCCAGCGCATCCACGCGGTCCTCGCTGGCGCGGAACATCAGCAGCTTGCGATCCTGCTTCTGCACCACGCCGTCCAGGCGCCGCAGCAGCATGCTGCGCAGCCCGGCGCGGGCGTCGTCCGGCACGCGCACCGCACCGGCCAGCACGGCTTCGCTGTCCAGCAGGTTGTGCACCGGGGTGAGCTGGTTGGCGCGCAGGGTGGCGCCGCTGGAGACCAGGTCGCAGATCAGTTCGGCGGTGCCCAGGCGCGGGGCGATTTCCACCGAGCCGGAGAGTTCGACCACCTGTGCGTCCACGCCCTGCTCGGCCAGCCACTGCTTGAGGATGGCCGGGTAGCTGGTGGCGATGCGGGTGCCGGCCAGCTGCGCCGGGCCTTCCCACTGCCATTCCTCGGGCACGGCCAGCATCAGACGGCACTGGCCGAAGCCGAGCCCGCGCAGGGCCTGGTAGGCGTCGGGCAGGCCGATCTGGCGGCGTGCGGCGGCCTGTTCGTCCAGCTCGTTGCGGCCAACGATACCGAGGTCGCAGACGCCGTCGGCGATCAGGCCGGGAATGTCGTCGTCGCGCACCAGCAGCAGGTCCACCGGCAGCGATTCGCCGTAGCAGAACAGCTTGTCGCGGCTTTCGCGCCAGCTCAGGCCACAGGCGCTGAGCAGGTTGCGGGCGGGTTCGGCCAGACGGCCACTCTTCTGGATGGCGATACGCAGCCGGTCACGTGCCGGCGCTGCCTGGGTTGCACTCATGGGGGAGGTCTCTAAGTTCGGAACGGGGCGCGGATCAGCGCGAAGCAAGGCGGTCGACGGCGGCGGCATAGCCTCGATGGCCATGCTCGAGGGTGCGTGCCACCCGTCCGGTGGTGGTCACGCTGACGCCGGTACGTTCGTGGATCTCGCGGTAGGGCACGCCCTGCTGCAGCAGGGGGACGACTTTCCAGCGGTCGGCCATGGCTTCGAGCTCGGCCGGGGTGCAGAGGTCGCGCAGGAAGGCGAGCACCTGGTCGGGTTCGCGCAGGGCGGCAAAGGCCTGGGCCAGGGAGTCGAGGTCGGCCTGGGGGTCTTTGGCGGCGATGTCGGGGCGGGCTTTCACGGGGTGGATTTCTTGCATCAATGTAATAGCACGCTAGTACATTAGCGCATTCTTGCGCAGTGCGTCAAATCTTGGGTTGGTCTTGGCAGGGCTGCGCCCTGCACCTGCCGAAGCAAAAGCCAAAGCCGAAGCAACGGCAAAAGCCTGGCTATCCGTGGGTTGGCGGGGCGGGGCCGATTGAGGGGGCCGCGGAAAGTATGTCCATGTAAGCTCGGTCGCCGCATCCATGCCGCTCACACCCCCTCAACCGGACCCACCCCGCCTTCGACAGTTTCCTGCGATCTGTCGAAACGGCATGACGCTGCTGTTGGTGGGTGCCGACCGTTGGTCGGCACGGGGTCCGATCCGTTTTCCGGAGGAAAACGGCTCTGACCCCCGGAATGGGGCCCGGAAACGAAAACGCCCACCGGGTGGTGGGCGTTTCGTTCAACTTCTGGGTGCTGCCTTGGGCAGTTACATCACCTTCGACTGTTCCAGCTCGACCTGCAGGGTGCTGGCCAGTTCGTCGCGGGAGACTTCGAACTGTTGTTCGC
This sequence comes from Stenotrophomonas sp. STEN087, assembly GCF_056759115.1. NCBI lineage: Bacteria > Pseudomonadati > Pseudomonadota > Gammaproteobacteria > Lysobacterales > Lysobacteraceae > Stenotrophomonas > Stenotrophomonas sp. STEN087. Next base: position 19,593 of record NZ_JBRRCR010000052.1, read on the forward strand.
GCACCAGGTCCTTCACTGCGACGACGCCGCGGGCGAGCTCGTCTTCGCCGGCCAGGACCACGAAGCGAATGCCGGCCTTGGCCGCGTACTGGAACTGCTTGCCGATCTTCTTCGGCTCCATCTGCACTTCGGTGTTGATGCCACCGCTGCGCAGGCGGCGGGCGATGTCCAGCGACTGCGCCATGCCCTGCTCGTCCATCAGTGCCACCAGCGCCTGCACGCTGCTGGCTTCGATGCCGTCGATCAGGCCGGCTTCGCGCAGCTGCCAGAACAGGCGCGACAGGCCGATGGAGATGCCCACGCCCGGCAGCTTGGACTTGCTGTAGTGGCTGGCCAGGTCTTCGTAACGGCCGCCCGAGCAGATCGAGCCGATCTGCGGGTGGTCGGTCAGCGTGGTCTCGTAGACCGTGCCGGTGTAGTAATCCAGGCCGCGGGCGATGGAGAAGTTCAGGCAGTACGCGGTTTCCGGCACGCCCAGCGCCTGCACCAGCTGCAGCACTTCGCGCAGCTCGGCCACGCCGTTGCGCAGGGTTTCCGACGAGGCGCCACCGGCTTCCAGGGCGGCCAGCTGGGCCAGCGCGTCTTCATGACCCTTCGAGCGCACGGCGACGAAGGCCAGGATCTTCTCGACCTGCTCGGCCGGAATGTCGAAGCCCTCGCCCACCAGCGTTTCGCGCACGTAATCGGCGCCGCGCTTGTCCAGCTTGTCCACTTCGCGCAGCACGGCCAGCTGGCGCTCGCCTTCGGCCACGCCCAGGCTTTCGAAGAAACCGCGCATCAGCTTGCGGTTGTTCAGCTGGATGCTGAAATCACCGATGCGCAGCTCGGAGAACACGGCGTGGATGACGGCCAGAACTTCAGCGTCGTAGCGCACGCTCAGGCTGTCCTTGCCGATCACGTCGATGTCGCACTGGTAGAACTCGCGGAAGCGGCCACGCTGGGCACGCTCGCCGCGGTACACGCGCTGCATCTGGTAGCGGCGGAACGGGAAGGTCAGCTCGTGCTCGTGCTCGGCCACGTAGCGGGCCAGCGGCACGGTCAGGTCGAAACGCAGCGCCATCTCCGGCAGCGAGCGGTCGCCCGATTCGGCGGCGTTGGCCAGCGCACCGGTGGACTGCACGAAGTACACCTGGCGCTCGGTCTCGCCACCGGACTTGGTCAGCAGGACGTCGGACAGCTCGAACACCGGCGTTTCCACCGGCAGGAACCCGAAGCGCTCGTAGTTGCGGCGGATGACGTCCAGCATGCGCTGGAACGCAATCTGCTCGCGCGGCAACAGTTCAAGGGTGCCGGGCGGGGTACGGGGCTTGATCACGGGCGGAACTCCTGCAGGAACGGGAACGTGGGAGGGGGCGACATTCTACCGCCCCGCATGGCTCAGCCGCCGATCAGGGGCCATAAGGCCGCATGAAGTATCATAAAGCCCTCCCCCGCCCGTGATACGCCTCCGCACCATGTCCCGGCCTTTTGGCGCTCCGTCCGCCGCCCACGACGACGCTGCACCGCCCTGCACCACGCTGGACTGCCTGCACTGCTCGGTCCGCCACCTGGCGGTCTGCTCGGCGTTGTCGCCCGACGAAGTGCAGGCACTGGAACAGGTGACCGTGTCGCAGCAGGTGGGCCTGGGCAGCACCCTGGCCCGCACCGGCGAAGAACGCCAGCATGTCTATACATTGACCGCGGGCGCACTGCGCCTGGTACGCACGCTGGCCGATGGCCGTCGCCAGATCAATGGGTTCGTGCTGCCCGGTGATTACCTCGGCCTGAGTGGCAGCGACCACCATCGCCACGATATCGAAGCCATCGCTGACAGCCGCGTCTGCCGCGTGGCCCTGCCGCAGATGAAGGCGCTGCGTGGCCGCTTCCCGCACCTGGAACGCAAGCTGCTGCAGCGCGCCTGCCAGGAACTGGACGCCGCCCAGGACGCCGCGCTGGCACTGGCCCGCCTGCAACCGGCCGAAAAGCTGGCCGACTTCCTGCTGCGCCTGGCCGCGCGCGAGGCCAGGCTGGGCGGCGATGGCCTGCGCGTGTCACTGCCGATGGGCCGCGGCGATATCGCCGACCATCTCGGCCTGACCATGGAAACGGTCAGCCGCACCTTCACCAAGCTGCGCCAGCAGGGCCTGATCGCCCTGCCCCATCTGAACGTGGTGGAGATCCTCGACGAGGATGGGCTGCGTACGCTGGCGGGCGAAGGGCTGGCCTGACCGCCGCGCGGTTCACGGTGTTGCCGGCCAGCGGCCGGCACTACCCGCCTCAGCGCAACAACACCTCGCGCAGCGCCGCGTAATCGGCGGCGAGCGGCTCGGCATGCGCCGGCCGCTGCAGCAGCGCATCCAATGCCGGCGGCACCGCCACGCTTTCGCCGATCAACGGTTCCACCACCGCCTCGAACTTGGCCGGGTGCGCGGTCGACACCACCGCCCAATCACCCTTGGCGCCGCGCGCGCGCAGGTCCTGCAGCACTTTCACCGCAGTGGCGGTGTGCGGGCAGAACAGCTCGCCGCTGCTGGCATGCGCACTGGCGATGGTCGCGCGGATGGTCACATCGTCCACCGCGAACGCGCGGAAGGCGGCACGAAGTTCGCCATCGTCGTCGGCATACAGCCAGCGCAGCCGCTCGAAGTTGCTCGGCGCGCCCACATCCATCGCGTTGGCCACGGTGGCCACGCTGGCCTGCGGCTGGAAGTCGCCGCCATTGAAGTAGGCCGGCAGCACCGCATTGGCATTGGTGGCCAGCACGATCTGGCCGATCGGCACGCCCAGTGCACGCGCCAGCATGGCCGCCATCGCATTGCCCAGGTTGCCGGTCGGCACCACCAGGTTGAGGCGACGCCGCGTGCGCGCGTGGTGGGTCAGCGCCGCATGCGCGTAGTAGCTCATCTGCGGCAGCAGCCGGCCCAGGCTGATGCTGTTGGCCGAACTCAGCGGCACCTGCGCCTGCAGGTCGGTGTCGGCCAGCGCCTGCTTGACCATCGCCTGGCAGTCATCGAACGAGCCGCCCACGCGCAGCGCCTGGATGTTGTCGCCGAAGCAGCCCAGCTGGTGTGCCTGGCGCGGCGAAACACGGCCATCGGGATACAGCACCACCACGCGCACGCCGGGCTGGCGATGGAAGGCCGCTGCCACCGCGGCACCGGTATCGCCGGAGGTGGCCACGACAATCGTCAGGTCACGGTCCTTGCCCGCCTGCAGGCGCGACAACGTGCCGGCGAGGAAGCGCGCGCCGATGTCCTTGAACGCGGCGGTCGGGCCATGGAACAGCTCCAGCACATGGTCGCCGTCACGGCCCAGCGCACGCAGCGGTACCGGGAAATCGAAGGCCTCGCGGCAGATCTCCGGCAGTGCGTCCTGCAGCGGATCACCTTCGAAAAAAGGCGCCAGCAGATCGGCAGCGGTCTCGGCGAGGGTGGCACCGGCGTGCAGTTCGCGCGGCGCAGGCAACATGTCGGGCACGTACAGGCCGCCATCCGGGGCCAGGCCGGCGGCGATGGCGGCACTCAGGCCAACGGCGGGCGCATGCCCTCGGGTCGAAACGAATTGCATGAGCTCGGTATCCGGCAAGGGGGAAGGATTCAGCACAGTCGCGCTCCAGCAGCGTCCAGCGGCGAGACCCAGGCTTCGCTGTCGAAGCCTGCGGCGGCAAACGCCGCACGCACGGGCGCCGCAGCGGCATGGGCCTGGTCGGCATCTTCAAACCAGGCAAACACACTCGGGCCGGCACCGGAAATGCCCGCGCCCATCGCGTTGGCTGCCAACGCGGCATCGCGTGCAGCGTCGAAGCCGGCGATCAGCGCGGCGCGACGCGGTTCCACCAGCACGTCGCGCAGGCCGGCACGCACCAGGGCCGCATCGCTGCGATGGCAACCACTGAGCACCAGGGCAAGGTTGGCGCTCTGCGCGACGAACTCGCCCAGCGCATAGCTGCCCTGCAGTGCCGCACGCGCGCGCCGGGTCTCCAGCACTGCGTGCGGATGCACCAGCAGGCTGTGCCAGCTGGCCGGCACCGGGATCGGCACCAGGCGATCAGCGGTGCACAGCGCCAGTCCGCCCAGCAGCAGCGGACCGACGTTGTCGCCGTGGCGCCCGCCGCTGGCCACTGCCTCGCCATCCAGTGCATGCGGGTAAAGCGCTTCGCGCGGCAGCGGTGCATCGAGCAGCGCGTTGGCGGCGACCAGCGCGGCCACGCACGAGGCGGCCGAACCGCCCATGCCCGAACCGAATGGAATGCCCTTGTCGATCTCGACGGCGAAGCCATACGGAAGACCCACGCCCTCGCGCAGCGAGATCAGCGCGGCCCCGGCCGTGTTGCCTGGCGCATCCAGTGGCAGCTCGACGGCGCTGCCGCGGATGGCCTCGATGCGCACGGTCGGCTCGTCGATGCGTCGCACCGTCACTGTATCGCCGATGCCGGCAATGGCATGGCCGAGAATGTCGAAGCCCACCGCCACGTTGGCCACGGACGCGGGCGCGAATGCGCGTGCAATCACAGCCGCGCTCCTTCGCCGGCGGCCACGCGCAGCAGGTCGGCGAACACGCCGGCAGCGGTGACTTCCGGCCCGGCACCCGGGCCCTGCACCACCAGCGGGTTGTCGCAGTAACGACGGGTGCGGAACTGCACCACGTTGTCGGTCAGGCGCAGATTGGCGAAGGTGTGGTCGGCCGGCAGTTCCTGCAGGCCCACCGATGCACCCTCCGCATCGAGCCGGGCGACATAGCGCAGCACCGCACCACGCGACCGGGCCTCGTCGAGACGCTGCAGCAGGCTGGCATCGGATTCGCCCAGGCGGGCCATGAAGTCGTCCACGCTGCCATCGCGCAGCAGCGCCGGTACCAGGCTTTCCACCTGTACCTGTTCCAGGCTGAGCGCGTGGCCGGCCTCACGGGCGAGGATCACCAGCTTGCGCGCCACGTCCACGCCGGACAGATCATCGCGCGGGTCCGGCTCGGTGTAGCCCATCGAACGCGCCTGCGCCACCAGCTCGGAGAACGGCTGGCTGCCATCGAATCGATTGAACAGCCAGGCCAGCGTGCCGGAGAAGATGCCCTCCACCGCCAGCACTTCATCGCCGGTATCGACCAGGTCGCACAGCGTGGTGATCACCGGCAGGCCGGCGCCCACCGTGGCCTCGTAACGGAAGCGCGCGCCACTGGCTGCGGCAGCGGCATGGATGCGCTGGTAGCGCGACAGCGGACCCGAACCCGCCTGTTTGTTCGGGGTGACCACATGGATGCCGGCCGCCAGCCAGCCCTCGTAGCGCTCGGCCACTTCGGCGCTGCCACTGCAGTCGATCACCACCGCGTGCGGCAGATGTGCGGCCAGCAGATGTTCGGTGAAGGCGTCCAGGTTGCTGGCCTGGCCATCATCGTGCAGCGCCTGCCGCCAGTCGGCGTGCAGGACATCGGCTTCCAGGCGCATGCGCGAGCGCGAGGCCAGCGCACGCAGGCGCAGGTCGACGTTGGCCTTGGCCAGCAGCTGCGGGCGCGCGGCCAGCAGCTGGTCCAGCAGCGCCGCGCCGACATTGCCCGGCCCGATCACGCCCACCGCGAAGGTCTGCGGCGAGAGCCAGAAGCCGGCGTGCGCGGCACGCAGGGCGCGTGTTGCGTCGGCGCTGGCCACGGCCACGGAGATGTTGCGCTCGGACGAGCCCTGCGCGATCGCCAGGATGTTCACCTGTGCTCGGCCCAGCGCCTCGAACAGGCGTGCGGCCACACCGGGCTGGCCGGCCATGCCGTCACCCACGGCGGCCAGCACGCTGACGCCCTCGCCGACCTGCACGCGCTGCACCTGGCCCACCGCCAGCTCGTGTGCGAATGCATGCAGCAGGGCCTCGCGACCACGCGCGGCTTCGTCGGCCTTCACCACGCAGCAGATCGAGTGCTCGGAAGACCCCTGCGAGATCATCACCACCGACACCTGCGCCTGGCGCAGTGCCGAGAACACGCGTTCGGCGGTGCCCGGCACGCCCATCAGGCCGGTGCCCTCCAGGTTCAGCAGGGCCAGGTCGGGGCTCAGGGTCAGGCCCTTCACCGGCCCGCGCGGCGAGCGTTCGGCGCTGATGCGCGTGCCCGGGTGCGCCGGATGGAAGGTGTTGCGGATGAAGATCGGCAGGCCCAGGCGGATGGCCGGCGACATCGTCTGCGGATGCACGACCTTGGCGCCGAAATAGGCCAGCTCACAGGCTTCGTCGTAGCTGAGCGCCTCCAGCTGCACGGCCTCCGGCACCAGCCGCGGATCGGCCGACAGCACGCCATCGACGTCGGTCCAGATGTGCAGCTCATCGGCGTTGAACAGCGCAGCGAAGATCGCGCCGGAGTAGTCGCTGCCGTTGCGGCCCAGCGTGGTGATGCGGTCTTCGCGGTCGCGGGCGACGAAACCGGTGGCGACCACGCGCGACTGCGGGTGCTGCAGGCGCCATTTCGCCAGGCGGTCGGCGCTGGCCTCCCAATCCACGTCCACGCCCAGTTCGCCATGGCCGACGACCAGGACATCACGTGCGTCCAGCACCGCGCACTCTTCGCCGAGTGCCTGCAGGTGCATGCCCAGCAGCTGCGCGGAGAACACTTCGCCCAGCCCCTGCACGCGGTCCAGCACCTCGCGCGGGAGCTCACCGATCACCGCCAGCGCGCCGAGCACTTCGGCCAGGTGGTCGAAGCGCACGTCGATCCACTCCACGGTCTCGCCCACCTGCTCGCCGAGCAGGGCCACCGCCGCGCCGCGATGGCGTGCACGCAGGGCATGCCAGGCCTCGCGCCAGCCTGCATCGCCGCGTGCCGCCAGCTGGGCCAGTTCGATCAGCGCATCGGTGACGCCCTTCATCGCCGACACGACGGTGACCTGCAGCGGCTCGGGACTGGCCAGCAGCAGGCCGGCCACATGGCGGTAGCGTTCGGCGTTGGCCACCGAGGTGCCGCCGAACTTGTGCACGACGGTGGACGGTGCGGCCAGGTCGGCCGGTGCAGCTGGATGGGCGGGGGCGTGAGAAGACATGCAGACCTCGGTAGGAGGCCCCGTCACATGCAGGTGGTGGGTTTCCCCGTCACCTGGATGGTGCGGGGCCGTTGTTTTCGGGAGTTACACGAAGACGACGGGCCGCACCATGGCAGTGGTGGCGGTGGTGGTAATAATGGTGGTGATGGCGACCGGCGCAGTCGACCCGCCCGCGGTAGCGGGGGCAATCAGGCTGGCGAGGGCGGCATCGAAGACCATGGCGCACAGAAAACACCGTGCGCCGGGGGGCTGTCAAGTGCTGCGATGCAAAAATCGTTTGTTTCGATCATCGCCCAACGTGCAATCATTTGGTTGCAATTGAGACAAAGTCGGCATCAGAGCGCTTGCGGCCGGCAATCAGCCGGCATGTCGGCGATCGCACGCGGGGCGCGGTGCGCGTGGGCACACAGCAGCACGCCTGCCACCAGGAACACGATCGCCAGCGCCTCCAACAGGGTCGGCCAACGCCATTGCCAGGCGAAGGCATAGAGCAGCGCGAACAGGGTTTCGAACACGATCATCTGCCCGGTCAGGGTCAACGGCAGCAGGCGGCTGGCGCGGTTCCAGAACGCGTTGCCGATGATCGAGGCGATGACCGCGACGCCGGCGCTGATCACCCAGAACAGGCTCCACTGCGCGGGGGTGTGGCCGGCGGTCTGGCCGATGAAGGCCGTCGGCACCAGCAGCAGCGACAGGCCGCCAGTGGTGACGCCGGTCAGCAGCGACCAGTCATGGCTGGACAGATCGGCGCGCCGGGCCAGCCAACGACTGTTGCCCACCGAGTACAGCGCCCAGGAAAAAAGCGCACCAAAGGCGCAGACCAGGCCGATCAGGCGCTGCCGCCACGGCGTGCCCAGGTGCTCGGACATCAGCGATTCCCAGCCGACCAGGGCCACGCCCAACACGCACAGGCCCAGCGCGGGCAGCAGCTGCTTCAGCGGCACCGCACCCTTCTCGCGCACGCCCACCAGGGTCACCACCACCGGAATCAGGCCGACGATGAGCGAGGCCGCCGCACCACCGGCCCACTGCACGGCCGTGGCCAGCAGCAGGAAGTACACCAGGTTGCCGGCCAGGCTGAGCCACAGCAGCCCCATCCATTCGGCACGCCCCAGCTGAGGTGCCAGGCGCTTCCAGCGCGGCAGCAGCAGGATCACCGCGATCAGGCCGTAGACCAGGTAGCGGCCGGCGGACAGCTGCAATGCGTTGAAGGAATGCAGCACGGCAGGCGCGAGGAAGACCACGCCCCACAGTGCGCCAGCGGCAACGCCATTGGCGATGCCCAGGGCCATCGGGTTGTTGCGCATATCAGGTTCTTCGGGGGAGAGAACAGGCCGCGCAGTGTAGGCGGCGATGGGCGCGGCGTCTTGACCGAGGCTACTGCCCTGCCCGACCCCTCGTTTTTGTAGAGTCGCGGGCCGGGGGGGGGGAGACCCGCGGCGCGCGAGAGGGGGATCCGAGCCAACAGGACAACCCCCCCCCCGCGCGGGGGGCCGGGCCGGTGACCGGGCCGCC